>CAYWJF010000013.1:0-35977 GCA_964458545.1 uncultured Oscillospiraceae bacterium
AAGGCGGGTCAACGCCAATCTCTCAGGCAAAAGGACAGAGAAAAGGTAGAAGCTTAATTGAATTGCCGTTTTTCTTTCAATACTGTTAATGAGCTAAACCGAAATCGGTTTAGTTTTTTTATTATTTTTTAAGGAGAAATTGAAATGAATCGCGTATTTAACTTTTCAGCAGGACCGTCGATGCTCCCTCTTTCAGTTCTTGAGAAAGCTCAAAAAGACCTCGTGTGTTATCCCGGCGCTGGCAGCAGCGTTATGGAGATGAGTCACCGCTCTCGTCCCTTTGAAGAGATTATTGCGCGCACAGAGGCTACGTTCAGACAGCTTATGAATATCTCTGACGATTACGCCGTGCTGTTTTTACAGGGCGGAGCGTCGCTTCAGTTTTCAATGGTACCGATGAACCTTCTTAAGCGCGGCGAGACCGCCGATTATGCTCTAACAGGTCAGTTCGCCACAAAGGCTTATAAGGAAGGTCAGAAGTGGGCTAACGCCGTAGCGGTTGCCTCCAGCAAAGAGGATACATATTCCTACATTCCTAAAATCACCCCCGATATGCTCTCAAAGGACGCGAAGTACCTGCATATTACGGGCAACAACACAATCTTTGGCACCTGCTACAACACCCTTCCCGAGACCGGCAATGTGCCGCTCGTCTGCGACCTTTCCTCCGTTATTCTCGGCAAGGAATTCGACGTAAACAAATTCGAACTCATTTACGCGGGCGCTCAGAAGAATATGGGACCGTCTGGTCTTACCGTTGTAATTATTAAAAAGTCGCTTCTCGACAACGAAATAGACCCCATTGTTCCGTCGATGATGAACTACAAGCTTATGGCTGACAACGATTCTATGTACAACACACCGCCTTGCTTCTCAATCTATATGGCGGGTCTTGTGTACGAGTGGGTCGCCGAGCAAGGTGGCGTTGCGGCTATGGAAAAGAAGAACGCGGCGAAGGCGGCTATGCTTTATGACGCTATTGACGCTTCCTCCATCTTCAACAGCCCCGTAAAGAAAGAGGACCGCTCTATAATGAACGTCACCTTCACCCTTCCCGACGAGGATATGACTAAGGAGTTCCTCGCCATGACCATTGAGCGCGGAATGATTAACCTTAAGGGTCACCGCTCTGTAGGCGGTTGCCGCGCTTCTATCTATAACGCTATGCCCGTAGAGGGAATTGAAACGCTCGTAAAGTGCATTAAGGATTTTGAAGCCAAAAAATAAAACTGACAATATCGAAAAGGAATGGAATTATGTATAAGGTAAAAAAGCTTAACAATATTGCCGACGTGGTAAACGATTATTTAAAAGCGGATAATTTCGCGCTTACAAGCGAGGGCGAGGATTACGACGCGGCGCTTGTGCGCTCCGCCGATATGCACGAGCTCGCGCTTCCCGAAAACCTGCTCGCTATTGCGCGCGCGGGCGCGGGAACGAACAATATACCTATTCCGCAGTGCAGCGAAAAGGGAATAGTTGTTTTTAACACTCCCGGTGCAAACGCAAACGCCGTAAAGGAGCTTGTTATCTGTGGTATGCTTCTCGCGGGACGCGATGTGCTCGCGAGCGCCGAGTGGCTGAAAGCGGAGGTAGCGAAGGGAACAACGGGTCTTGATAAGCTCGTTGAGAAGGCGAAGAACAACTTTGTTGGTCCCGAACTTACAGGAAAGAAATTAGGCGTTATCGGTCTTGGCGCTATCGGCGTGCTTGTAGCTAACGCCGCTTGCAACGGTCTGGGTATGGAGGTTCTCGGTTACGACCCGTATATGTCAGTTGACGCCGCGTGGCACCTGACTCGTGCGGTAAAGCTTACGCCGAATATCGACGATATACTTACTAAATGCGACTATATAACTATACACGTTCCGCTTAACGACAAGACGAGAAATACGATAGCCGCCGAGCAGATAGCTAAGATGAAGGCGGGCGCCGTTATACTCAACTTTGCGCGTGGACCGCTCGTAAACGACGCGGATATAGCCGCGGCTCTTGAAAGCGGAAAAATAGCCCGTTACGTTACCGACTTCCCGAATGATTTTATCGCGGGAAAGAAGGGCGTTATCGCCATTCCCCATCTCGGCGCCTCCACCCCCGAAAGTGAGGACAACTGTGCTAAGATGGCGGCGAAGCAGCTTCGCGATTATATCCTTGACGGAAACATAAAGAACTCCGTTAACCTGCCCGAGTGCGTTCTGCCGAAGGCTGACGGCTTCGTTAGGGTAGCTATCATCAATAAAAACATAACAAATATGGTCGGTCAGATTACCTCCGTGCTCGCAAACCACAAGCACAACATTGAGCATATGCTCAACAAGAGCCGCGGAGACTACGCCTATACGCTTATCGACATAAACAATAAACCCGACGACGCCTGCATTAACGAGCTTAAGGCTATCGACGGTGTAATTCGCATAAGAATAATCGATTAGTATGGAGCTTAGGGAAAAGTTTAAATCTGTCGGCGCAAACGTACCGCATATTTTGTTGCCTGCAAAGGTCACAGATTATTCCAAGTATTCTGTAATAGCCTGCGACCAGTTTTCGGCTCAGCCTGAATATTGGCAAGAGGTTAAGAATATCGTTAAGGACGCTCCGTCCGCGCTCAATATTATTCTGCCCGAAGCGTTTCTTTCAAGCGAAAGCCCCGAAAAGATAAACGAGATTAACTCGGAAATGAAGCGGTATATTGAAAACGGAACGCTGTGCGATATAGGCGAAGCGCTTGTATACGTCGAGCGCGAAACCTCTACAGGCTTGAGGAAGGGGCTTGTTATTGCCCTTGACCTTGAGCGCTACGACTATAAAAAGAACGCAGACAGTCTTATACGCGCGACGGAAGAAACCGTTGTTGAAAGGCTTCCGTCACGGATAAAAATCCGTTCAGGAGCGCCGCTTGAGATACCGCACGTTATGGTGCTGATAAACGACAAGCTGAACCTCTTAATGAATTCCGTTGACGCGCTTAAGGATGGTTTGGAGAAGCTCTACGATTTTGATTTAATGCTCGGCTCTGGTAATATAAAGGGCTACAGGCTTTCTGATAAAAAAAGCCTAAACGCCGTAGCGGACGCATTATTAGTCTTAAAAAAGCAGGCGAAGGGCGGTATGCTTTACGCAATGGGTGACGGAAACCATTCCTTTGCCGCCGCAAAAGCTTGTTGGGAAAGTATCAAGGAAAACCTTTTTGAGAAAGAGCGCGACGCCCACCCCGCGAGATACTGCCTTGTGGAGTTGGTTAATCTTTATGACGAAGCGCTTAAGTTTGAGCCTATTCACCGTGTATTGTTTAACGTTGACCCCGCGAGACTTCAAAGCGAGGTAGGCTTCAATGCCGCAAATCCTCCCTCTCTTCAGGAGCTGCAACCGAAGCTTGACGTATGGCTTAAAGCGTACCCTGAAGCGGAGATAGAGTATATTCACGGCGAAAAGGATTGCATTGAGCTCGGCGACGCGCCCAACAGGCTTAGCATTATCTTTCCCGAATTCGATAAAGCGTCACTCTTTGACGTGGTGCTAAAAAACGGTTCGTTCGTTCGAAAAAGCTTTTCAATGGGGCACGCAAAGGACAAACGTTTTTATCTCGAGGCGCATAAAATAATTAAGTAAGAAGAGTCCGGAACACTGTTCCGGACTTTTGCTATTGAATTTTTTGGAAACAGAGGTTACAATGTTACTATAGCTTATGTAGAGGCTTTAGGATGAAAAATGAATTATTCAAAGTGAATATGTTCGGTGATTTTGAAGCCTATTATGGGGGAAAGGTCATTGTCGGCAGAGACGACCGCGCCAGCAAACCGGTGCAGCTCTTTGCCTATTTCCTTTGCAATCAAAACAAGCCCCTGTCGCAAAGCGAGCTTATTAACGTTATTTTGAAAAAAGAGGGCGAAAGCCCCGAAAGCGTTCTTAAAAATATTATATATCGTCTTCGTAAAATGATTTCCGCGGCGGGAATGAGCGAAGACTGCATAAGATACAGCCACAGCGCCTATACCTTTTCCTATGACGGCGTTAAAGAAATTGACATAGACCGATTTTTACAGCTTACCGAACACGCGGGCAGCAAAAGCGGCGAGGAAGCGCTCGGCGAGAGGCTTGAGGCGGTTTCGCTTTATAAAGGCGAACTCCTTTCCAAGATGTCGGACGAGCCTTGGGTTGTTGAGCTTTCGTTTATGTTCCAAAGGCGCTTTTTGAACTGTATCGAAAGACTTTGTGAGTTTCGCGGTGACGAGGAATACCTACCGAAGCTTATTTCGGCGCTTAATACGGCGCTTGTTATTTCGCCTTACGACGATGATATACTCTGCGCGCTTGTTAACGCGCTTTATTCCTGCAAAAGGGTTAAGGAAGCGGTTGAACAGTGCGAAAGGTTCAGCGAACTTCTATATAACGATTTAGGAATAGAGCCGTCCGCGAAGGTGCGCGAGCTTTACAAGAAGGTTTTAGGCGGCACTTATGATACTATAGCCTCTGTTTCCGAACTTCGCGGGCTAATTGCCGAGGAAGAAACAAACGGCGCTTACTACTGCTCGCTTGAAGTCTTTAAAAGCATCTATCATTTTTCTGTACGTCAAACTAAGCGCACGGGTCAGTCGATATTTCTTATGCTCTGTTCAATTCGCGAGAAGGACGGCGACCGTCCGAGTAGCGGAGCGCGTCTTTCAGCAATAGCCGCGACAATGAAGGATACCGTTCAGCGTTCGCTTAGGAGCGGCGACGTTTACGCTCGGACAAGTCCGTCACAGTACGTTCTTATGCTTACCGACATCAACGAGGAATGTTGCGACGTGGTCGAAGGGCGTCTTCGTAAAAATTTCTATAACAACGGTGGAATGAAGGAAACAAGACTCCTTTGCGAGCATATTTCCGCGATAGATATTGATAAGCTGTTTTAGAGATACGTGAAACATAGCGCCTGCCATTGCGGCAGGCGCTATGTTTTTATATCACTATAATGTCATCAAAGCTTCGCGATTATACCTATCGCAGCCGCGGCGACAATCCAAACAGCAGGGTGAAGCGTTTTCAGCTTTTTTATATTCATTAACGCAAACGCCACGGCGAAGAGGATAAGAAGCGGTATGTTAACGATTATTGCTTCCTTAAACATATCGTTTACACCGAAGAAGACCACCTCGGCAATTCCAAAGAACGCGCTCGCGATAAGCGCGGTGACGGCTGGCCGAATGCCGTAGAAAACGGCTTTTACGGTTTTGTTCTCGCTAAACTCCGCCATAAACTTCGCAACTATCGTGATAATAATAACGCTCGGAAAAACAAGCCCCGCCGTTGCGATAACCCCGCCCAAAAGCCCCGCCGCGTTGTAGCCCGCGTAGGTAGCCATATTAACGCCGATAGGACCGGGCGTGCTCTCGCTTATGGCTATGAAGTTGACAAGCTCTGCGGTAGTAAACCAGTCGTAGCGGTTTGGAAGCTCGGCTAAAAAGGGGATAGTAGCCGCGCCTCCGCCTATAGAGAATAAGCCGATTTTAAAGAATTCCCAAAATAGAAGAAGATAGGTCATACTGATTTCCTCTCCTTTAGCTTTGTTATGACAACGCCAAGAAGAGCGGAGATTATAACAATTATAATTGACGGTACGTTAAGAATAAACGCGGCTATAAGAGAAACGGCGAAGATGATTACGCACCACCTGTCAACAAGGCTCTTTTTCGCCATTGAAATAATAGTTGTGAGCATTAGCGCGCAGACAACGGCGCGAATGCCCTCAAGCGCGTGAAGAAGAACAGGGCTTTCCATAAAGGCGCTAAGCACCGACGCGACGATAAGGATAATGATTATTGACGGAGTTATCATACCTATTGTCGCCGCAATAGCGCCGGGAATTTTTGCTTTTTTGTAGCCTATGAAGGTAGCTGTGTTTACCGCGATTATTCCCGGCGTGCACTGCCCAATGGCGTAGTAATCAAGCAGCTCGCCTTCCGTTGCCCAGCCGCGCTTATCAACAATAACGCTTTTTAGCATAGAAAGCATAGCGAGCCCACCGCCGAAGGTGAGCGCGCCTATTGTCGCAAAGGACCAGAATAGCTCAAGTAACGTTTTAAACATAGCTTTACCCCAAAAAGATTATGCTTATATTTTATAGTTCTTATGCTTAATATGCAACAATATTTATCCGTGAAGGTTGAGTAATGGAAAGCGAAATGATATAATTGTTTCACAATATTATATTATTTGGAGGGACAGAAGTGGTAACAAAGAGCGATTTTTGGTTTACAAGCGACGGAGATAAGGTCTCGTTATACACTATAAAGAACAGTAAAGGCGCTTATGTTGAGTTAATTGATTACGGCTGCACAATAAGAAGCATTGTAGTGCCCGCGCGTAACGGTTCGCTTACCGACGTATGTCTCGGTCACGAGAATATGGAGGGTTACGAGAAGGACGACTCTTTCCTCGGCGCTACAGTCGGACGCTTTGCCAACCGCATAGGCGGCTCAAAATTCACCCTTAACGATAAAGAGTACAGCCTTTTTGTAAACGACAACGGGCTCAACTGTCTTCACGGCGGTAAAAAGGGCTTTGACAAGTATATCTGGCAGTTTGTTGGCGAAACTGACAACAGCGTTACTCTCAGCCACCTTTCGCCTGACGGCGAGGAGAACTTCCCGGGCAACCTCACCGTAGAGGTAACGGTAAGCTTTTCTGACTCTAACGAGCTATCAATTGAGTACAAAGCGAAGTCCGACAAGGATACTCCGCTTAACCTCACTAACCACACCTACTTTAACCTTGACGGCGCGCAGTCAGACAGCATTCTTGACCAAACCCTTCAGCTAAACGCCGCCTTTGTGACCGAAGCGGGAGAGGGACTTATTCCGACGGGCAAGATTCTGCCTGTTGATGAAAACCTTTTGAACTTCAACGACGATACCCCCTTCGATTTTACTCAGCCGAAGAAGATGGGACGAGATATTGATAACGACAACGCTCAGCTAAAGCTCGGCAACGGTTACGACCATAACTTTGTTCTTGACGGCAGCGGTTACAGGGAATTCGCGACCGCGTACTCCGAGGAGAGCGGCATTACAATGAGAGCGTATACCGACCGTCCCTGCGTTCAGCTTTATACCGCGAACTGGCTAAGCGGCAACGTAACGGGCAAGGGCGGAAGACGCCACGTTAAGCGCTGCGCTTTCTGCCTTGAAACGCAGGAGTTTCCCGACGCCGTGAATAAACCCGAATTTAAGAGTTGTATCCTTAAAGCGGGTGACGAGTTCTATTCAAAGACTGCGTATGCTTTTGAGTCCGCCGAGGGGCAGACCGTCACCTTTTAATTAGCAAACATTGAGCTTTTTTCGGAGCGCCGCGATAGCGGCGCTCCTTGTTTATTGTAGTGGGTAGGGGGGCTTGCATAATAAACAAATGTTTGTTATAATAGACAGATACTAAGACGCAAAAGAACAAACATTCCGACGAGGTTTCTTTTAAATGGATAAGTTTATCTTACATTCACAGTATAAGCCGACGGGCGACCAGCCCGAGGCCATTCGTGAGCTTACCGAGGGGCTAAATAAGGGCTATAAGGAACAGGCTCTTTTGGGCGTTACTGGCTCGGGCAAAACCTTTACTATGGCGAACGTTATTGCTAACGTCAATCGCCCTACACTTGTGCTTGCACATAATAAGACTCTTGCGGCGCAGCTTTGTTCGGAGTTTAAGGAGTTTTTTCCCGAAAACGCGGTAGAATATTTTGTGAGCTACTACGATTATTACCAGCCAGAGGCTTATATTCCGAACACAGACACCTATATAGAAAAGGACAGCGCGATTAACGACGAAATAGAAAAGCTTCGACATTCGGCTACCTCGGCGCTTTCTGAGCGCCGCGACGTTATTATCGTCGCGTCCGTTTCCTGCATATACACCCTCGGAAGCCCGATAGATTACCGAAGCTCGGTTATTTCTATTAGACCCGAAATAAAGCTTTCGCGCGACGGGCTTATTAAAAGACTTGTGGATATCCAGTATGAGCGTAACGACCTCGCTTTTGAGCGCAACCGCTTTAGAGTAAGGGGCGACGTTGTTGAGGTTTTCCCTGTATATTCAACTGATAAGGCTATAAGGGTCGAGTTCTTCGGCGATACCGTTGAGCGGATTAGCGAAATTAACGTGGTTACGGGCGACAGGACGAGCATATTAAATCACGTTGCCATATACCCGGCGTCTCACTACGTTATCCCGCGGGACGTGCTTATGAGTAAGCTCGGCGAGCTTCGTACCGAGATGGACGAGAGGGTAAAGTTTTTTAAGGAGCAAGGCAAGCTTATAGAGGCACAAAGGATAGCTGAACGGACAATGTACGATATCGAGATGTTGTCCGAGGTCGGTATGTGCAAGGGAATAGAGAACTATTCGCGCGTGCTTTCGGGACGCGAGCCGGGAAGCCGCCCGTTTACGCTGCTTGACTACTTTCCCGACGACTTTCTTATGTTTGTGGACGAAAGCCACGTTATGCTGCCGCAGGTGAACGGAATGTTCGGAGGTGACTTCGCGAGGAAGAAGAACCTAATAGACTACGGTTTCCGCCTGCCCTCGGCGTTCGATAACCGCCCGCTTCGGTTCGAGGAGTTCTACGACCACATTAATCAGGTTATCTTCACAAGCGCCACGCCCGGGAAGTTTGAACGCGAGAAGGCGGCGCAGATTGTTGAACAGATTATACGCCCGACGGGACTAATCGACCCCGAGGTTATAGTTAAGCCCACAGAGGGACAGATAGACGACCTCATTTCCGAAATAAACAAGAGAATAGATAAAAAGGAGCGCGTCCTTGTAACAACGCTTACCAAGAAGATGGCGGAGGACCTTACCGATTACCTTGAAGACAAGGGAATAAAGGTGCGCTATATGCACTACGACGTGGACACAATGGAGCGTATGGAGATAATACGCGACCTTCGTCTTGGCGAGTTTGACGTGCTTGTGGGTATAAACCTTCTTCGCGAGGGTCTTGATATCCCCGAGGTTTCGCTTGTCGCTATACTCGACGCGGACAAGGAGGGCTTCCTTCGCTCGGAAACCTCGCTTATTCAGACGATAGGGCGCGCCGCGCGTAACGTTGACGGTCAGGTTATTATGTACGCCGATACCGTTACGCCCTCAATGGAGCGCGCTATATCCGAAACCGAGCGCCGCCGAGCTATTCAGCGCAAGTACAACGAGGATAACGGCGTTACGCCTACTTCGATTGTAAAAGAGGTTCGCGAAGTGCTTGAGATTTCCTCTAAGGAGAAGGCGAAGCTGGACGGACGTAACCTTACGAAGCAGGAACGCTTTGATTTAATAGCGCGGCTTAAGAAAGAGATGAAGCACGCGGCGAGCCTGCTTGAATTTGAGTACGCCGCGCAGCTTAGAGATAAAATTGCAAAGCTTGAGAAGATGAGGTAGGTAAGGAATGGCACTCGAAAGAATTATTATTAAAGGCGCGAGGGAGAACAACCTTAAGAATGTTGACGTAACAATACCGCGCGACAAGCTAATCGTTATGACTGGCGTTTCGGGCTCGGGCAAATCCTCGCTCGCGTTCGACACCATCTACGCCGACGGTCAAAGGCGGTATATCGAAAGCCTTTCCTCCTACGCGCGGATGTTTTTAGGGCAGATGGACAAGCCCGACGTAGACTATATTGAGGGTCTTTCGCCCGCTATTTCAATAGACCAAAAGACCACCTCGAAGAACCCGCGTTCTACCGTAGGCACGGTAACGGAGATATACGATTATCTGCGCCTTTTATACGCGCGTATTGGTATTCCGCACTGCCCCGTCTGCGGAAGGGTAATTGAACAGCAGACGGTAGACCAGATGGTTGACGTAGTGGAAAAGCTTCCGGAGGGCGCTCGTTTTCAGATACTCGCGCCCGTGGTAAGGGGACGTAAGGGCGAGCATCAAAAGGAGTTTGAGGCGGCGTCTCGCTCGGGCTTTGTAAGGGCGCGCGTGGACGGCAATATCTACGACTTATCCGAAACCATAACCCTTGACAAGAATAAAAAGCATAATATCGAAATCGTGGTTGACCGCCTTGTGAACGAGGGAGATATCGCCTCGCGTGTTTCCGGCTCTATCGAAACGGCGATAACACTAAGCGGAGGCACAGTGGTAATCGACGTAATAGACGGCGAGGAGATAACCTTCTCGCAGAATTACGCCTGCCCAGAGCACGGTATAAGCGTAGAGGAGCTTTCTCCGCGAATGTTTTCCTTTAATAACCCCTTCGGCGCCTGCGAAAAATGCACAGGGCTTGGCACATATATGAAGCTGGACCCTGACCTCGTTATTCCGAACAAGAACCTTACCATTAGAGAGGGCGCGATAAAGGCTTCGGGCTGGAGCTATTATGACGGGAGCATAGCGAAGATGTACTACGACGCGCTCGCAAAACAGTACGGCTTTTCTCTTGATGTGCCCGTAAAGACTCTATCTAAAGAAGCGCTTGATATTATCCTTTATGGAACGAAGGGCGAGATGCTCCAGCTTTCACGCGAGAACGAGTTCGGCTCGGCGAGCTATAGAGGTGCGTTTGAGGGCGTAATGAATAATCTTGAACGCCGTTATAAGGATACTAACAGCGAATGGGCAAAGGAAGAGCTTCGTCAATATATGGACGAGATAGAATGCCCGGACTGCCACGGAATGAGACTAAAACCCACCTCGCTTGCCGTAACGGTTGGCAAAAAGAACATAATGGAGCTTTGCGAAATGTCGATTAGCGACCTTCTCTCCTTTTTTGAGAAGGTGAAGCTATCAGAGCGCGAGCTTCTTATCGGCGAGCGCGTAATTAAAGAGATTAAAGCTCGGCTTCAATTCTTAAATAACGTGGGGCTTACCTACCTTTCACTTTCCCGCGCAACGGCAACCCTTTCGGGCGGCGAGAGCCAGCGTATTCGCCTCGCTACACAAATAGGCTCCTGCCTTGCGGGTGTACTGTATATTTTGGATGAGCCGAGTATTGGGCTTCACCAGAGGGATAACGAAAAGCTCATAGCTACGTTAAAGCAGCTGCGCGATTTAGGCAACACCGTAATAGTGGTAGAGCACGACGAGGACACAATGCGTGCGGCGGACTTTATTGTTGACGTGGGTCCCGGCGCAGGCGTACACGGCGGCGAGATACTCTGCGCGGGTACGTTGGAGGACATAATGAACTGTGAAAGGTCTGTTACGGGGCAGTATCTTTCGGGGAAGAAGCATATAAAAGTGCCGCAGACTCGACGAGAGGGAAACGGCGGCAAACTTATAGTGCGCGGCGCGAAGCAGAATAACCTTAAGGACATAGACGTGGAATTCCCACTTGGCGAGTTTGTCTGCGTTACAGGTGTTTCGGGCTCGGGTAAATCCTCGCTTGTAAACGAGATACTTTCTAAGAAACTTGAAAGCGAGCTTAACGGCGCAAAGGTGCGTCCGGGAGCGTTCAGCGAAATTGAGGGACTGGAAATGGTTGATAAGGCTATCGTCATTGACCAGTCGCCGATAGGGCGCACTCCGCGCTCAAACCCCGCGACCTATACGGGGCTCTTCACGCTCATACGCGAGGTTTTTGCGGAAACTACCGACGCTAAGATGCGCGGCTTTGGGCAGGGAAGGTTTTCCTTCAACATCAAAGGCGGACGCTGCGAGGCATGCGAGGGTGACGGAATTGTTCAAATAGAGATGCACTTTCTTCCCGATGTCTACGTTCCTTGCGATGTTTGTAAGGGAAAACGCTATAACAGAGAGACGTTAGAAGTAAAGTTTAAGGGCAAATCCATCTATGACGTGCTGGAGATGACGGTGGACGAGGCGCTTACCTTCTTTGAAAACCAGCCGAAGCTTTACAGAAAGGTCAAGACGCTTTCCGAGGTTGGCTTAGGCTATATTAAGCTCGGTCAGTCCTCTACCACCCTTTCGGGCGGCGAGGCACAGCGTGTAAAGCTTGCGAACGAGCTTGCGCGGCGCGGTACGGGTAAAACGGTCTATATTCTTGACGAGCCTACAACAGGGCTTCACACCGCCGACGTTCATAAGCTTATTAAGGTGCTTCAAAAACTTGTAGACGCGGGAAACACGGTAATTGTTATTGAGCACAACCTCGACATTATAAAAACCGCAGACTATATTATCGACCTTGGTCCTGAGGGTGGCGACAAGGGCGGCGAAATTATTGCTGTTGGAACGCCAGAGGAGGTCGCTCGGTGCGAAAGGTCTTACACGGGTCAGTTCCTAAAAAAGCTCTTAAAATAGCCAATTGCGCAGGTATTTAAAATATCTGCGCTGTTTTTTACATTGAATAAGTATTAAAAAAATGTTATAATAAATTCAAATGTGATTGGAGGTGAGCGGTATGAACGAAAACGTAATAGAAAGCGCGAGTACTGCCGCCGAAAACGGCGTTGACAGGCTGTCGGCAATAATTGCAGAGATGGGTAGAACGCCGAAATGTTACATTCGTACCTTTGGCTGTCAGCAGAACGTAAGCGATAGCGAAAGAATGGCTGGTATGCTTGAAAGCTGCGGCTATGAGATAACGAACGACAGCAAGGAAGCCGAGCTTATTATCTTTAACACCTGCGCCGTTCGAGAACACGCCGAATTCCGTGTGTTCGGAAATATCGGGGCGTTAAAAAAGCTTAAGGACGAAAATCCGCGGCTAATTATCGCGGTGGGCGGCTGTATGGTACAGCAAGCTCATGTAGCGGAGAAATTAAAGAAGAGCTATCCGTATGTTGATATAATCTTCAACACTAACGAAATTAAGCGGTTGACCGAGCACCTCGCGAATAGACTCGGCGAACGGAAGAAGACTATTGTAGCGTATAGCTGCAGGAAGTATACGCTAAACGAAAACCTGCCGATACGCCGCGACCGCTCCTTTAGGGCTTATGTGCCTATAATGTACGGCTGTGACAATTTCTGCACCTACTGCGTTGTTCCCTTCGTAAGAGGGCGTGAGCGCAGCAGAAATAGCGAGGACATAATTAAGGAATTCCAAGCCGCGGTGAACGCTGGGTACAAGGATATTATGCTTCTCGGTCAAAACGTTAATTCCTACGGTAAAAAGCTTGACGAGGATATAAACTTTTCAAAGCTGCTTCGTAAGCTTAACGAGGTAGAGGGCGATTTTGTTATACGTTTTATGACCTCGCACCCAAAGGACGCGACGCACGAGCTATTTGATACGATAGCTGACTGTAAGAAGGTCAGCCGACATATTCATCTGCCCGTACAGTCGGGAAGCGACACGGTATTAAAAAAGATGAACCGCCGCTACACAAGCGAAGAATACCTTGAATTAATAGATTACGCAAAGAAAAGAATAGACGGCGTGACCTTTTCAAGTGATATTATCGTCGGCTTTCCGGGCGAAACGCTTAACGACTTCAAGGCGACCGAAGAGCTTGTTAAAAAGGTAGGATACCGTTCGCTATTCACCTTTATCTTTTCGCCGAGGGTGGGAACGGCGGCGGAGAAGATGACCGACCATACCCCGCACGAGACAAAGGCGAAGCGGCTAAACGAGCTTGTGGAGCTTCAAGAGGCCATCACCGAACAACAGGACTTAGCGCTTATAGGAAAAGCTATGCGCGCGCAGATTGTTGAAAAACTCGAGGACGGCGGATATGAAGCGAGGCTTGACGACAACTCAGCGGTGACCGTCACGGGTGAATGCGTACTTAACGAGTTCGTTAATATAGAGATAACCGAATCAACAAAAAAACGATTATACGGAAAGGTAATTTAACAGATGGCAGAGACCGACAGAATTATTGATATGGCGAAAGCGCTTGGACGCGCTATTCAGATGGACGAGCGTTACAAAAGCTTTAACGAGGCACGCACGGAAAACGACGCGGATACTAAGCTTCAGGAGTTAATCGGCAACTTCAACCTTATTAAAATGAACCTTAACAACGCCCTTTCGGACGAGGCTCAGGACGATAAAAAGATTAACGAGTTTAACGACGAGATGCAGAAGGTATACGCGGAGATTATGGGAACGTCAGGTATGCAGAAGTACCAGACGGCGAGCCATGAGGTAGAGCAGTTAATCAACTATATAAACGCGATTATTACCACCGCGCTTGAGGGCGGAAACCCCGACGATGTAACACAGCCCGAGGGCTCCTGCGGCGGCGAATGCGGCTCCTGCGGCGGCTGCCACTAAGATAAATCTCAGATAAGAGGTAGTTTCCCTATGTCCTTTCCCGAAAACACGGCGAGCCTTTCGCCGATGATGAAACAATATTTGGCGGTAAAGCAGCAGCATCAAAATGAGTTGCTTTTTTACCGCCTCGGCGATTTTTATGAGATGTTTTTCGATGACGCGGTTACCGCCTCGCGCGAGCTTGAGCTTGTGCTTACGGGGCGCGACTGTGGGCTTTCTGAGCGCGCGCCTATGTGCGGCGTGCCGTTTCACAGCTACGAGGGCTATGTCGCGAAGCTCATAGCTAAGGGCTACAAGGTGGCTATCTGCGAGCAGATGGAGGACCCCGCGCTTGCTAAAGGGATAGTTAAGCGGGAAATAGTGCGGGTTGTAACGCCCGGTACCGTTACCGATATCGGTGCGCTTAGTGACGGAAAGAACAACTATATCTGCTGTCTTTATCTTGGCAAGGAGGGCTTTGGCGTTAGCTTTGCCGATATAACGACTGGTAGCGTTTTTGTTACCGAAACAAGTAGCGATATGAGCGCGGCTATCGACGAAATTAGCCGCTTTGAGCCGAGCGAAATTATCTGTAACGAGGCGGCATACTCAAATAAGCTTTTAGCCGACTACTGTAACAGGTTCCTTGGTTATAAGCCGTTTTTACTGTATGACGGTTATTTTGATATTAGCTCCGCGAAGAACTATATTTCAAATCAGTTTGAAAATGAAAAGCTAAGCTCGCTCTTCGCTTTTCAGCGCGGTTATGCTGTTTACTCTCTCGGCGCGCTCATTAAGTATCTTACTGAGACGCAGTTCCACGGCGTAACGCGCCTTGTGGATATCGAGACCTACAAATGCGTCGAATATCTTACGCTCTGCGCGACGACAAGGAGAAATCTTGAGCTGACCGAGACCCTTCGTTCAGGCGAAAAGCAGGGAAGCCTTCTTTGGGTAATAGACAAGACCTCGACTTCTATGGGAAAACGTAGACTTCGCGCTATGCTTGAAAAACCGCTTCGCAGCGCTGACGAAATTAACACCCGACTAATGGCGGTAGAGGAGCTTTTTAATGATTCCGTAAAGCTCACCCGCCTTAAAGAAACGCTCTGTGGAATGTTCGATATTGAGCGCTTAATGACAAGGGTGCTTTATAAAAGCTGTACGCCTCGCGACCTTCGCGCGCTTTATGAAAGCTGTATAAAAATTAATCAGCTTCGCGAGCTGTCGGCTGATTTCAAGTCGCCGCTGTTAAGGTCGCTCGGTGGCGAGATAGACTCGCTCGACGATATAAAAGAAAAGATAAATTCTATGATTTCCGAGGAGCCGCCCGTGCTTTTAAAGGACGGCGGCTACATAAGGTTTGGCTACAGCGCCGATGTGGACGAGCTTCGCGCGCTCGTGAGCAACAGCAAGGCGTTTCTCGCGCGGCTTGAGGGGTCTCTTAAGGAAAAGACTGGAATTAAGAACCTAAAAATCGGCTATAACAGGGTGTTCGGATATTATATTGAGGTTTCAAGGTCGAATAGCGAAAGCGTGCCCGAAAGCTTTATTAGAAAGCAAACCCTCGCTAACGGAGAGCGTTATATAAACGAGGAGCTAAAGGAGCTTGAGACAAAGATTCTCAGCGCCTCTGAGCGGCTTAATATGCTTGAGCGTCAGCTTTATGACGAGCTTTTAAGCTTTATTGAGCTTAATTTGAAGCGTATACAGGCGACAGCGGGCGCTATAGCTTACATAGACGCACTTGCTTCCTTTGCCTCACTTGCGAAAGAAAACAACTACTGCCGCCCCGTTGTAGATGAAAGCGGTGTTATTTCCATTAAGAATGGACGACACCCCGTTGTTGAGATGGTTATTAACGGCGAGCTGTTTGTACCGAACGATACTCTTTTAGATAAAAAAGATAACCTCGTTAATATTATTACGGGACCAAATATGGCGGGAAAATCCACCTATATGCGAGCAACAGCGCTTATCGTGTTACTCGCGCAGATGGGCTCCTTTGTTCCAGCCGCTGACGCTCATATAGGCGTGGTGGACGCCATATATACGCGCGTGGGCGCGTCCGACGACCTCTTCGCGGGGGATTCAACCTTTATGGTGGAGATGAAGGAGGTCGCTGAGATACTCAAAAACGCCACCTCAAGAAGTCTAATAATTCTTGACGAAATAGGGCGCGGAACCTCAACCTATGACGGCATGAGTATAGCACGAGCCGTGGTGGAGGAGATATGCCGCGAGGACGGTATTGGCGCGAAGACTATGTTCGCGACCCACTACCACGAAATAACCGACATGGTTAACGATTATAAAAACGTAAAGAACTACAACATAGCGGTGAAAAAACGCGGAGACGATATTACCTTTTTGAGGCGTATTGTAGGCGGACCCGCCGACGACAGCTACGGAATAGAGGTAGCGAAGCTTGCGGGTGTTCCAGACAGCGCGATAGCAAGGGCGAAGGAGATACTTCTTTCGCTTGATTCGGTATTAGAAAGCCGTCCGCGAAGGCAGGAGCCGAACAGCGAAGCACTTAAGGACAAGCTAAGGGAAGAGATAGAAAAAATCAACGTAGAAACGCTTACGCCGATTGAGGCTATGTGCGTGTTAAACGACCTTAAAACACTATCCTTGCAGTTCAGCGTGGAGGAATAATGGCAAAAATCGAGCTACTCGAAAAAAGCGTTTGCGAGCAGATAGCCGCGGGCGAGGTGGTCGAAAGACCCGCGTCCGTCGTAAAGGAGCTTGTTGAAAACGCAATAGACGCCGGGGCAAGCAAGATTGAAGTTGAGCTTCAGCAAAGCGGGCTTCGCGTTATCCGCGTTACCGACAACGGCGGCGGCATAGATAAGGACGATGTAAAAACCGCCTTCCTTCGCCACGCCACAAGTAAGATTAGAACATTTTCGGACCTCGAGGCTATATCGACCCTCGGCTTTCGTGGCGAGGCGCTCGCCGCCATATGCGCTGTTTCGCGCGTGCGCCTTGTGACGAAGACAAGCGGTGAAGGCTTCGGTACGGTTTTCGAAATAACGGCGGGCGAGGAGGTTTCCTTCGGTGAAACGGGCGCGCCCGACGGAACAACGATATATGTAAACGATATATTCTTCAATACTCCCGCGCGGATGAAGTTTTTGAAGAGCGACGTACAAGAAGGTAACGCCGTTGAAGCGGTGGTAGAACAACAGGCGCTTGCGCACCCAGAGGTATCGTTCAAGCTTATTCGAGACGGAAGAATAGCCTTTCAAAGTCCCGGCGACGGAGAACTGTTTTCGGCAGTCTACAGCGTTTTCCCGCGAGAGGCCGCGGACAATCTGCTTTCGCTTACGCCGGTAGACGAAAAGATAGGCGTAAGCGGCTACATAACCGCGCCAAACGCCGCAAGAGCGTCGAGAAGCTATCAGTTTGTTTTTGTAAACGGACGTTTTGTAAAATCTAAAAGGATAACCGCCGCCGTCGAGGAGGCTTGTCGTTCCTTTGTTCTTGCTGGGAAGTATCCTTGTTTCGCCGTCAACCTTTCGCTTCCGTATGAGGACGTGGATATTAATGTCCACCCCGCGAAGACAGAGGTGCGCTTTAAAAACGAGCGCGAAGCTTTTTCCGCAGTATACGCGAGTGTAAAAGCGGCGCTATCGGATTATTCGCTGAAGCCGCCGAAATCTGTGGAGAAAGCAATAGAAGAGAGAAACTTTGAGATACAAAACGCGGAGCAGCTTGCTTTTTCGACATTTTCCGCGAATACGCAGACGGATAATATCGAAGAAACAAAGTTAAACCAAAGCTTTTTCGAGTATAAGCCGAGCGCAGACGAAAGCTCAAAGAAAAGCGCTTATACCCTTCGTGTTGAGCAGGAGAGTACCGATTATATTTCAAAGCCGAGCGAAACAGTTATACTTACGGCTCAAAAGGGTGCAACTATTAACGAAGCGCTTGCAATTGACATTGTTGGCGAGGCATTTGATACTTATATTGTCGCTTGCTGCGGCGAGGACATTTTGTTTATTGATAAGCACGCCGCGCACGAGCGGATACTCTATGAAAAGATAAAGAGCAGTAAGCTTGAGGATGCGCGCCAGCTCCTTCTCGAGCCTGTTATTGTTTCGCTTTCGGCGCAGGAAAAAACAGCGGTGCTGGATAATTTAAGGGAATTCCACTCGATAGGCTTTGTTATCGAGGATTTTGCCGACCGCGACGTAGCTGTACGCGAGATACCCACATATTTTCCAGCGAAAGCGGTAGCTGACGCGGTAGTCAGAGCCGCGGGAAAGCTTATAGAAAGCAATAAAAGCATTGAGCCAAAGGAACGGGAATGGCTTCTACATTCAACTGCTTGCAGAGCGGCTATAAAGGCGGGCGACAGAAGCTCTAAAGAAGAATTAACGGCGCTATGCAGCCAGATACTTGCGGGTGATATGCCTAAATACTGCCCGCACGGACGTCCTGTCTTTGTATGCGTATCCAAGAAAGAATTGGAGGGCAGATTTGGACGGATATAGCGAAAAAAAGCCGATAATTGTCGTGGGCGGTCCTACAGCGTCGGGTAAAACAGCGGTAGCTATTGTGCTTTCGCAAAGGCTTAACGGAGAGATAATTTCCGCCGATTCTATGCAAATCTACAGAACGCTCGACGTTGGAACGGCGAAGCCGTCAAGCGAGGAGAGAGCCGCCGTCGCTCACCATTTGGTTAATATAAAAAACCCCGACGAGCTTTACAGCGTCGCTGATTTTGTTAAAGACGCAAGCGAAGCCTCGGCGGATATATATAGTCGCGGTAAGCTGCCGATAATATGCGGCGGAACGGGACTTTATATCTCATCCTTCATAAATGGCATTGCTTTTATTGGTGAAAAGACCGATATGGAATTGAGAGAGCGACTATATGAGGAGTATGAGAAAAACGGTATTGAGCCGTTTCTGCGTGAGATAGAGGAAAAGGACGAGAAAATCGCCAAAACGCTCCATCCCAACAATGTAAAAAGGATACTCCGCACGGTTGAAAGACTTCGCGCGACAAGTCTCACGGACGAAGAGATAATTGAACGTTCACGTCAAAAGCCGTGTGAATATGAGCCGCTTCTTTTCGTACTTTGCCCCGAAAGAGCAAAGCTTTACGAAAGCATTGAAAATAGAATTGACCTTATGGTAGAAGGTGGCTTGTTAGAGGAAGCGAAATGCGTTTTCGACAACAAGAACAGCTACAAAACAGCCGCTCAGGCAATAGGCTATAAGGAATTCTTCGATTACTTTGAAGGCAAAAGCTCGATTGCTGAATGTGTGACATTACTTAAGCAAGCAACAAGGCGCTACGCAAAAAGACAGATAACGTGGTTCAAGCGCGAAAAGGACGCGATATGGCTTGACCCATCCTCAGGCGCTGAGGAAACAGCGAAACAGATTATCGCAAGGTTTCACGAAACCTTTGATGATAACAAAACAGAAAGGAATTAGAACAATGAAAACGATTATTCTACAGGACGTTTTCCTCAACCAAGCAAGAAAAGAGAAAATCCCCGTAACAATCTATCTTACAAACGGCTTCCAGTTCAGAGGAACAGTAAAGGGATTTGATAATTATACCGTGGTGCTTGACAGCGAGGGCAGACAGAACTTAGTTTACAAGCACGCTATATCCACTATTACCCCAGCAAAGTTTATCTCTATTCTCGACCAGGAGTGCGAAAAGGGCGAAGATGAGTAAAAAACTCGGCGGGATAATTGGGTTTTTGGTTATCGCGCTAATAGTTGTCTACATTGCATTTCAGATATATATGGTCGCCTATCCGTCCTATAAAACTCAAGCGGCGGTGGCGAGCAGGGTATCGAGCAGCCTTGACGTAAAGGGTGTAGTAATGCGCGACGAGACGGTCATAGATGCCTCAGCGAACGGGATAAAGAATTATCTTGTAAGCGACGGGGAGAAGATAGCCAATGGCGCGAATGTTGCCGAGGTTTATCTTTCGAACGAATCGGCGGCGAAACGGCTTCGGCTTTCACTTTTGGAGGAGGAGCTATCGTTACTGACGAACTTTTCTGATTCGGGAAGAACGGCAGGCACTAATATTGAAACGCTTTCCTCAAGAATTAATTCAGAGCTTTCGAATTATTCGCTTTTACTTGCCGAGGACGACTACTCCTCGCTTCACGATACAAGGCTTTCGTCGCTACGGCTTCTTAACAGCTTTACCGTTGCCGCTGGAAACAGCGTAGAACTTGAGACGAGAATTGCCGAGCTTCGAGCGGAAATTGACACGATAAATACCACTAACACCGAGCCGAGCGGTTATATTTCAACCTCGCTTGATGGGTATTTTGTTTCGCTCTCCGACGGCTTCGAGGAGACGTTAAATAAAGATTACGCCGATTCTGTTTCGATAACGGAGCTTCGCGAAATATTAAAGCAGAAGGCTGAACCCAACTTTGACGCTTGCAAAATAATCTCAGATTACCATTGGTTTTTCGTTTTTGAAACTAACGAGAAGTACGCAAAACAGTTTGAGAACGTACAAAAGGTTAACCTTACCTTCAGCTATTCGGCGGCGGGGAAAATTCCCGCGAAGGTCGTGTCCTGCACCGCTGATGAAGAAACAAACGCCTATAAGGTTGTTTTGAAGTGCGATTATCTCGGCGCGGAGCTCGCTCGCCTTCGTATAGCGGAAGCGGCGGTGGAGTTTGAGGACTACGAGGGAATTAAGGTGGAAAGAAGCGCCCTTCGCATAGAAAACGGCGAGGTCGGCGTTTACGTTAAATTCGGCTCGGCGGTTACCTTTAAAAAGGTCGATATCGTCTATGAGACAGAGGACTTTATACTTTCAAAGGTTAATTCCACCGATGACGATTACCTTGAGCTTTATGACGAAATATTTATCGAGGGCAAGGACTTGTATGTAGGTAAGGAGCTTGCAAAGGCATAAAGGAGTAGCAATGACAGACAGAAAAAAATTCAACGTCTATATTCTTGCCATCTGCCTTTTTATAACGGCGCTTATTCTTTTCGTTTATACTGAAGGACATCAGTTTGACGATTATCCGTGGCATTTAAAGGTCGGCGAATATATTTGCGAGAACGGTGAAATACCCGGTGAAATATTTTCGTGGCTACCCGAACGCGAAGGCGCCAAGACTATGTTTCACGAGTGGCTAAGTGGAGTAATACTGTATTCGCTTAATGCCGCGGGAGATACGGACGGTTCTTTTTATGTCGGGGCTTGCACGCTGATATTCTTTGTCGTGCTGCTTTTTGGTAACGGAGATTATCTATATAAAAGCAAAAATCTTCTTGCGCCTATATTGCTGACAGCGGTAACGTCCGTCGGCTTTTTCGCTATAGTAGACGCCCGACCGCATATGATAGGTCTGATTCTTTTTGCGGTAACCTTAACGGCTTTAAGACGTTTTAACGAGAATGAGAAGAGCCGGCTTATATATCTGTTGCCGATTATAACTATATTGTGGGCAAACACCCACGGTGGAACGGTCATTTTTGCTATTTTACTCCCTCTGGGATATCTTCTTTGCGGCTTTTTTGATGTAAGCTTCGGAAGACTGTATTTTGAAAAGAAAACTAAAAGACAGCTGATTACATTTGCCTCCGCAGCGGCGGCAAATTTGCTGGCTGGCTTGGTAAATCCATACGGAGCCGAGCTTTATCTCTTTTCGTTTGTATATAACAACGACGTTTGTAAAAAGTATATTGTCGAGTGGCAGCGCGGTACGCTTACAAGCGGCTTTGCGGTTATTGGGTTGATAATTCTTGGCTTGGTGGTTCTGTTCACAAAGAAAAGAATAAACGTTAAGGATATCGGACTTTCCGCCGCGTTTCTTCTTTTAGGGCTTATTTATATGCGTTTCGGTGCGTGGGCGTCTATAGTGGTAGCGGAATTCTGTGTATTGTATCTATTTAACGGTGAAGAGAAGGAGAACAAGCAGAAGACCATGCCGTTTGTAGCGTTATTCTGCGTGCTGACGGTTGTATTTTGTGGGCTTACCATAAACGCAAAGAAAGCAACAAAAACACCTTCTGACTTAATGAGTAAGGAGATGTATTCCGCGATAGCCGAGGTATCGCCCGACAGGATTTACAACGGCTACGGTGACGGGGGAGTACTTGTTTATAACGGCTACCGTGACTTTATTGATTCGCGCGCCGAGGCGTCTGCCGATATTATCGAGGACGTTATTAAGTTTTCCAACTGTGCTTTGCCGCTGGAAGAGATGGAGGCTTTTGTCGAAAGGTTTGATTTTGACGCGTTTTTCGTCGCGAAAGACGAAAGGGTTAACCTTTACCTGAGGCTGCGGGACGATTGCGAGTTAGTTTACGCGGACGAAACGCATGTTTTGTATAAACGCACGGAATAAGCGCCACACATAGGGCACTTGCGATATTGACATTAATATAAAAATATAAGATAATATAATTTATGTAAGAAAAATAAAGCAGGAGGTTTTTCAATGGGACGTTTAGGTGAAATAATTTCAAATATGTTTATGGGCGAAGAAGACGAAGACATATACGAAGAGGAAAAGGCTGAAGAAACCCCCGAAAGAGAAGAGAATCCTACAAGGAAAAAAAGATTAGCTTCTGATGACGATACGAAGAAAAGCGGAAATATCGTTAATATTAACGCTACTACCCAGCTTGAGGTTGTTCTTGTTAAGCCCGAGCGTTTTGACGACGCGAGCGGCATAGCTGACCATCTCAACAGCAAAAGAACGGTGGTGCTTAACCTTGAGTCTACGAATAAAGATATTGCGAGACGCCTTGTTGACTTTTTAAGCGGCGTCGCATACGCAAACGGCGGTCAGATAAAAAGGGTAGCGAACAGCACCTTCATTATTACACCCTACAACGTGGGTGTTGTGGGTGACCTGCTCGACGAGCTTGAAAACAGCGGAGTTTACTTTTAATAAATAAATTAACGGAGGATACAGTAAATGTTTACAGCGGGAGAAATAAGAGACACAGTATTCGACAAGACCGCGCGCGGCTACAACGTAGACGACGTAAACGCGTTTCTTGCTCAGCTTGCCGACCAGATTGAAACACTTCAGACCGAGAAGGCTGATGCCGAAAGCAAGATGATGATGCTTGCTGAGCGCCTTGAGGGCTACAGAAAGGACGAGGATACCCTTCGTTCGGCTCTTATAACCTCTGAGCGCCTTAAGGAAGCGGTGCTTACCGAAGCGCGTCAGAAAGCAGAGATACTTATAAACGACGCTCAAATGAAGGCGGAACAGCTTACAAACGCCGCAAATCAGGAGCTTGAGCGTGAGGAGGCTTCCTTTGAGAAGCTTCAAAGTGAAGTAGCTGAGTTTAAGAAGAACGTTCTCGCAATGTATAAAGAGCATCTCGAGGTAATAAGCCGCATTCCCGAGCCTGAGGAAACAATGTCTTCCGACGCTCCCGCGGAGATAGCCGACGAGGATTTTTCTGAGGAGATAAAGGAAGAAGCTAAGGTCGCGGCAGAAGAAGAAGCGGAGCGCGACATAGCCGTTGAAGAAGCGGCGTCCGAAGAGCTTCCCGCTTACGAGCCGTTCACGGCGTTCAGCGCGACAAGCGAGGAACCCGCCGCTGAGGACAGAACCTCATCAAAGTTCGGTCAGCTTGATTTCGGCGAAAACTTTTCCTTCGATAACTAAATACAAGTAACGCATTTAAGGAGTGACCCCAAGTGGCACAGGATTATAACAGTACGCTAAATCTACCGAAAACCGATTTTCAAATGAGAGCCTCGCTTCCCGAAAGGGAGCCCGGCTTTCTTAACGAATGGTACAAGGAAGATTTATACAACAAAATAGTTGAAAACAATAAGGACAAGCCGCTATACGTGCTTCACGACGGACCTCCTTACGCTAACGGAAATATACATCTCGGTACGGCGATGAATAAGGTTCTAAAGGATATTATTATCCGCTACAAGAACCTCTCTGGCTTTTGTGCGCCGTATATTCCCGGCTGGGATACCCACGGCCTTCCTATTGAACAGAAGGCTTTAAAAAAGCTCGGCGCGAATAAGAATGACCTTTCAAAGCTTGAAATAAGAAAATGCTGCAAGGAATTTGCGCTTTCCTTCGTCGATATTATGACCGAGCAGTTTAAGCGGCTCGGCGTTCTCGGCGATTGGCAGAACCCGTATATCACCCTTCGCCCCGAATTTGAAGCTATACAGATTAAGATATTCGGTGAGATGGCGAAGAAGGGATATATCTACAAGGGCTTAAAGAGCGTTTATTGGTGCCCTCACTGTGAAACGGCGCTCGCTGAGGCTGAGATTGAGTATGCCGACGACGCTTGTAAATCGGTATATGTCCGCTTTAACGTATGTGAAGACGAAAACGGCGTTTTCGATAAGCTCGGTATTCCGAAAGAAAAGGCTTATTTTATTATCTGGACAACGACGACGTGGACCCTCCCCGCGAACGTGGCTATCTGTGTTCACCCCGATTATGACTATGCCGTAGCTAAGGTCGGCGACAAGTATTACATTACCGCCGAGGCGCTACTTGACGACGTAATGGCACAAGCGGAAATAACGGAATACGAAAAGGTCGCGACGGTACAGGGAAGCGAGCTTGAAAGAATAAAGGTTCAGCACCCGTTTATTGAACGCAAATCGCTTGTAATAAACGACGGTTATGTTACACTTGATACAGGTACTGGTTGCGTTCATATCGCTCCCGGACACGGCGTAGAGGACTTTGAAATCTGCACGACGAAGTATCCTGAGCTTCCTATTGTCGTACCCGTTGACGGCAAGGGAGTACTGACCGAAGAGGCTGGACGGTTCGCGGGTATAACGACAAAGCAGGCTAATATTGATATATTCAATTACCTTGTAAGCACGGGCGACCTGCTCGCGAGCAAGGATATTACCCACCAGTACCCGCACTGTTGGCGTTGCAAGGAGCCTATTCTTTTCCGTGCTACCGAACAGTGGTTCTGCTCGGTGGACGGTTTTAAGGACGAGACAATTAAAGCGATAGGCGACGTTAAGTGGACTCCCGCTTGGGCTAAGGATAGAATAACGGGAATGGTTCGCGACCGCTACGACTGGTGTATTTCTCGCCAACGCACATGGGGCGTGCCGATACCCGCGTTCTACTGCACAAAGTGTGGCGAATACCACATTACAGACGAGAGCATAGCGGCGGTTTCTGAGCTTTTCCGTAAGGAGGGCTCTGACGGTTGGTATACACACGACGCTATGGATATTTTACCTAAGGGAACCGTCTGTAAGCATTGCGGCAACACGGAATTTACAAAAGACAACGACATAATGGACGTTTGGTTTGATTCCGGCTCGACACATATGGCGGTGCTTCAGCAAAGGAAGGAGGGCAAGTGGCCCTGCGACCTTTACCTTGAGGGCTCCGACCAGTATCGCGGCTGGTTCCAAAGCTCGCTGCTTACCTCAGTTGCCTGTACAGGCAAAGCACCTTATAAGGAGGTATTAAGCCACGGCTGGGTGGTTGACGGCGAGGGAAAAAAGATGTCTAAATCCCTCGGCAACGGCATTGAACCTCACGAGATTGTTGACCAGTACGGCGCTGACATTCTTCGCTTGTGGGTAGCCTCAAGCGACTATCAGGTTGACGTTCGTATTTCTAAGGATATAATGAAACAGCTTTCCGAGGCATACAGAAAGATTAGGAACACCGCAAGGTTTATCCTCGGAAATATCGGTGACTTTGACCCCGATACCGAAGCTGTTCCGTTAAATGAGCTTGAAGAGCTTGACCTTTGGGCGCTTAACCGTCTTAACGAGGTTATTGCTCAAACAGACAGCTTCTATAACGGCTACGAGTTCCACGGCGTTTATCATACGCTTCACAACTTCTGCGTGGTGGATATGTCTAACTTCTATCTCGACGTATTAAAAGACAGGCTTTACGTCGAAAAGGCAGACAGCAAAACCCGCAAGGCGGCGCAGACAACTATTTATCTTATACTCACGGCTATAGCGCGTATGCTTGCTCCCGTTATTCCGTTTACAATGGAAGAGGTATGGCAGTTTGTGCCGAAGTCCAAGGAATTTAACTACGATTCAATTATGCTTAACAGCTTCCCGAAGAAGCTGGAAATTACCTTTGACGAAACGCATATTGAAAAATGGAAGAAGCTTCACGCGGTAAGGGATGACGTTAAAAAGGCGCTTGAAGCTGCGCGTACGGAAAAGCTTATTGGTGCGTCGCTTGAGGCAAACGCTGTAATTTATACCGCTGACGCTGAGCTTTACGGCTTCTTAAATGAAAATGTTTCTATTCTTCCGTCTATTACGATTACCTCGGGCGTAACGGTCAAGAACGAGGACGGCGGAACGATTAAGGGCGAGCTTGTCGGCGTAGATGTCATAAAGGCGGCAGGTGGCAAGTGCGAGCGTTGCTGGAGTTTCAGCGATACAGTAGGTAAATGCGATAAGCACGAGACCCTTTGTGAGCGCTGCGCGAAGATAATAGGTTAATGAAATTTGTATAGCGGTGTAAATACACCGCTATACTGTTAAATGAGGAGAGCTATGGTTTTAACTGCTGTTATTATTCTTGTTTTGGTAGCGATAGATAGGGCAACGAAGATACTTGCCGAGGGTTTACTTGTTGGTAAGGGCTCCGTTGATTTTATACCGAGCATTTTGGGCTTTCGGCTTCTTGAAAACGGAAACACGGGCGCCGCATTCGGTATGTTTTCGGGCGGCACGGTTATCCTTTCAATAATTACTGTGCTTGTGGTTGCCGTGCTTCTCTATGCGCTGTTTTTTAAGAAGTTTTCTTCTAAGCTTCTTCGGGCTTCTGTAATACTAATAACAGCTGGCGGAATAGGCAACCTATATGACAGGATAGCCTACGGTCAGGTTACCGATTTCCTTGAGTTTACTTTTTTTGAGTTTCCTATCTTTAACGTAGCCGACTGTATGGTGACGATAGGCTGTTGCCTAATGCTCCTTTATGTAATTATTTCGCCAAAAGACGAACCTATCTTTGTAAAGCCAGCCGAGAAGGAAACAGATAAAGCGGAAGAGAAAAATGACGAGCAGCTTTAGCTTTAACTTTACGGCTGACTATAGCGAAATAGGCGCGAGAATAGATACCGTTCTTTGCGCACGTCTTAATGATGCGGAAGAAACGGACGCGGTATTTACCCGTTCACACGTTCAACGCCTTATTGAAGGCGGCGCGGTTTTTATAAACAATGAGACACGCGACAAAAACTATAAGTTACGATTAAATGACCGAGTGGAAGCAACTATTGAAGAACCAGTAAAGCTGGAGGCGAAGGCGGAAAACATTCCGCTTGACGTGGTTTACGAGGACGAGTGGCTTTTGGTGGTAAATAAGCCGAAGGGTATGGTTGTTCACCCCGCGCCAGGTAATTATAATGGTACGCTTGTGAACGCGCTGTTGTATCATTGCGGAAGCTCACTTTCGGGTATAAACGGGGTAATTCGCCCGGGGATTGTCCACAGAATAGATAAAGACACAAGCGGACTTTTGGTCGTGGCTAAGAACGATGAAGCGCATATAGCCCTATCTGAGCAGATAGCGGCGCACTCAATGTCGCGGGTATATAACGCCGTAGTACACGGCTTGTTTAAAGAGCAAAGCGGAACCATTGACCGTCCGATAGGTAGAAGCGAAAAGGACAGAATAAAGTATTGCGTGACAGAGAAAAACTCTAAGCGAGCGGTAACGCATTATAAGGTTATTAAGGAATACTCAAAATTTACACATATCGAGCTGCGGTTGGAGACGGGGAGAACACACCAGATACGTGTGCATATGGCGAGCATTAACCACCCCGTAGCGGGCGACGAGCTTTACGGGCAAAAGGGCGTGGATAAGAGCTTAAACGGACAGTGTCTTCACGCAGGGCTACTTGGTTTCGTACACCCGAGAACAGGCGAATATATGGAGTTTAAAAGCGAACTTCCAAAGTATTTTACGGATTTTTTGAATAGACTTGATTAGGAGGAAAAGATGTCGGAAAAGTTTTCTGATATGCTGGTGGTTTCCGATATTGACGGAACGCTGTTGCAGGCGGGATACGGTATCCCAAAGGAGAATATTGAAGCAATCGACAGCTTTATTGAGGCTGGCGGTTTGTTTACCGTAGCGACGGGAAGAAGCGTGGAATCGGTATCGAAATATATCGAGTGGCTTAAGCTTTCCGCGCCTGCTATTCTTTGTAACGGCGGCTTAATATACGACTTTAAAACAAGAAGAATATTATACGAAAGAACGCTTGATTCTTCCGTAGTTAGCATAGTCGAGGAGCTGATGGATAGCTTCGACGAGATAGGTATTGAGGTCCATAAGGGCGGCAAGATTTGCGCCGTTAAGATGAACGAGGCTGTGCTTCAGCATACCGCTGTAGAGCATATATCCTTCACGCTTACCGATATAAACAATGTGGGTGGCGAATGGAATAAGATTTTAATAGCCGACAGCCCCGAAAACATCGCAAAGATAAAAAAGTTTGTCGAGAAACGCCAAAAGACCGATTCTATCTATAAGCGCTTCGACTTTATTCAAACCTGCGCCACCTATTACGAAATAATTCCCGTCGGCGTAAACAAGGGCGAGGGATTAAAAAAGCTTGCGGAAATTATGGGCATAGATATGAAAAAAACAGTCGCTATCGGCGACTTTGATAACGATATCCCTATGCTTGAGGCCGCGGGCTACGCCGCGGCGGTGGCGGACGCTTCGCCTACCGTAAGAAGCCGCGCCGACGTAACGGTTCGCTCCTGCTTACAAGGAGGCGTCGCGGAGCTTTTAGAGTCTATGAACACCCTTCACGATGGCTACATTCAAATGAGGCTTGATATCTAATGCCGCGCGGAAGACTTGTTATGCTGCTAATAACCATAGTGGGTATAATTGCTGTTTGCATTTACAATTTTCTTTTATATAACTAACGGAGGACAAAATTATGGAAATAGACATAGCTGATGTAAAAAAGAGAGTTAAGGGCTTGCGCGAGCTTATGGAGATTTCCGTTTCCGAAATGGCGGCAAAGCTCGGTATGGATGAGGAAGAGTATATCGTTCGCGAGAGTGGAGAAAAGGACTTTTCAGTTACCTTCCTTTCTAAATGCGCGAGCATTTTCGGAATAGATATTATTGAGCTGCTAACGGGCGAAACGCCCAAGCTTTCGCTTTACACGGTGGTGAGAAGCGGACATGGGCTTCCGCTTGAAAGAAGAAGCGGCTTTAAATATCAGCACCTCGCGCCCGTTTTTAAGGATAATAAAATTGAGCCATTCCTTGTGGTTGCACCATACAAAGAAGAGGACCAGACGAAGCCTATAGAGCTTTCCTCACATAAGGGTCAGGAGATGGACTTTATACTTCGCGGTAAGCTTAAGGTAGCGATTTCGGATAAAACCGAGATACTTTCAGCAGGCGACACGATTTATTATAATTCGGCTACGCCTCACGGAATGATAGCGACAGACGGCGCGGAATGCGAATTTTTAGCACTGCTTTACAGCGAGGCTGAAGAGGAATGAGTACGCAACTACTCAGCAAAACCGAGATATTAAAAAGGCTTGATGGTAACGTCGGGCTTTTTTTCTATGACACAATTTCGTCCACAAACGATTATGCTCGCAAGCTTGGCGAAAGCGGAGAAAGCTCTATAGCCGTTGTTGCGCGCGGACAAGAAAAGGGCAGAGGAACAAAGGGAAGAAGCTTTTTTAGTAAATCCGATGAGGGGTTGTTCCTAAGCTTTCTTTTTCGACCCGAAAAGCTGAGAGAGAGGGATATTTCACTCGTAACTCCCGCGGCGGCGGTTGTAACCGCAAAGGCTATAAAAGACCTAACGGGCGTGAAGGTACAGATAAAGTGGATAAACGATATAGTATATGAGGATAAAAAGCTGTGCGGAATTCTATGTGAGGGCGGCGCCGCAAACAGCGGAAAGCCTGCTTATATTGTTGTCGGAATAGGCATTAATCTTAAGGTAGAGTCATTTCCGGAAGAGCTTAAAGACACAGCCGTGTCACTAAGCAGTATTGTTAACAGCGGCTTCGACGCAAACGAACTTTGCGCCAAATTAGTAAACGGGCTATATAAATTGTTTAATGACTTCAATTCCTTCGAAGTCTTAAAAGAATATCGTGAAATGTCCGCTACTTTAAAGAGAAGAATAGCTTTTTCGGCAGATAATCAGCGGTTTGAGGGTATAGCTAAGGCTATTAATGACGAAGGAAACCTTGTCGCGGAGGCTAACGGAAAGGAGTATACGCTCTTTTCGTCAGACGCAGAGGTGAAACTTATATAGATTTGAATAGTTTATACAATAGCGGGACGTTGTCTCGCTTTTTTTATTGACAAAAACAAATGAGTGTGATAACATATGAACAGAAAGAAATATGAAAGGCTAATCATATGATGATGAAAGACCCGCACGACCACAACAGAATACTTGAAGCAGTGAAGCAGGATTTACCGACAGACGAGCTGTTATGTGACCTTGCCGATTTATTCAAAATATTCGGCGATACTACGCGAGTAAAGATACTATACGCGCTTTTTGAGAGCGAGCTATGCGTTTACGAAATAACCGAGCTGTTGGGTATGAACCAGTCCGCGATATCGCACCAGCTAAAGGTGCTTAAGGACGCAAACCTAATAGGGAACAGGCGTGAAGGAAAAACGATTGTCTATTTCCTTGCAGACCGCCACGTTTCGGATATTATTGCACGCGGCTTTGAGCATTTAATTGAAGAAAGGAACAGCAGCAATGAAAAAGACGATTAAGCTATTAGATTTAGATTGCGCCGTATGCGCTTCAAAAATAGAGGAAGCTGTTAAGAAGCTTGACGGCGTGAGCGACGTTTCGGTAAGCTTTATTGCGCAGAAGCTTTCCTTTGAAGCGAACGACACCGATATGGAAAAAATTATTGAACAAATAACAAAAACCGTCAAGCGCGTAGAGCCCGACTGTGCTTTAGTGCTGTAGGTGAAAAGTATGAATAAGAAACAGAAAAGGACTCTTGTTCGATTAATTCTTTCTATTGTGTTATTGGCTGCGGCATATTTGTCACCGCTTGAAGGTATGTTTAGGCTATTTGCATTTTTGCCCTCATATCTTATTGTTGGTTACGACGTTTTGTGGTCGGCGGTAAGAAATATCGCGCACGGTCAGGTGTTTGACGAGCAGTTTTTAATGGCTTTCGCGACTATAGGTGCCTTCGCAATTGGCGATTACCCCGAAGCGTCGGCGGTTATGATATTCTATCAGACGGGCGAGCTATTCCAAAGTATAGCCGTAGGGAAGAGCAGGAAATCCATTGCCTCGCTTATGGATATACGCCCCGACCGCGCGGTGGTAGTAAAGGACGGTAAGGAGCTTGAGGTTTCACCAGAAGAGGTTTTGGTGGGGGATATAATAATAGTAAGACCGGGCGAAAGGATACCGCTGGACGGAGAGGTAATAAGCGGAAGCACGGCGGTTAACGCGGCGGCGCTGACGGGCGAGAGCGTACCAGTTGACAAAGCGGTAGGCGATAAGGTCATAAGTGGCACAATTAACCTTAACGGAGTAATTGAAGTAAGAACGGAAAGCAGTTTTTCTGAAAGCACGGTTTCAAAGATACTTGAGCTTGTGGAGAATTCTTCCGAAAAGAAAGCAAAAACCGAAAACTTTATCACGCGTTTTTCGAAATACTATACCCCCTGCGTAGTGGGGGCGGCAGTTCTGCTCGCAGTAGTTCCACCGCTTCTCTTCAGTGGAGAATGGAGCGAATGGGTAAACCGAGCATTGCTTTTCTTGGTTGTGTCTTGTCCCTGCGCGTTGGTTATATCAGTTCCGCTATCCTTTTTCGGCGGCATAGGCGGCGCGTCACGCGACGGAATACTTATTAAAGGCGCAAACTATCTTGAAACGCTCGCAAACGTGGATACTGTTGTTTTTGATAAAACGGGTACGCTTACAAAAGGCAGCTTTTCGGTGAACGCCGTTCATCCAGAAAAGATTACAGCGGCTAAGCTTTTAGATATTGCCGCGGCGACTGAAAGCTTTTCAAACCACCCTGTAGCAGAATCAATAGTTATTGCACACGGTGGACATATTGACAAGAGCCGAGTAAGCGACGCAAAGGAAAACGCAGGAATGGGTATCTCCGCTCAGATAGACGGTGAGACCTACTACGTCGGTAACGGCGCGTTGATGGATACGGCGGGTGCGAAGTGGCACGAATGCCACCTTGCTGGCACAATCGCACACGTTTCCCGTGAAAGCGAATATCTTGGACATATCGTGATAAACGATGAAATTAAGGAAGACTCGGCGGGGGCTATAGCGGCGTTAAAGTCGCTTGGCATTAAAAAGACCGTTATGCTTACGGGTGACGCGGAGAAGGTAGCGAACGCGGTAGGCAAAGCGGTAGGTGTAGACGAGATACACGCAAAGCTTTTCCCAAAGGATAAGGTAGACGCGCTGGAACAGGTGCTTAAAACAAGCAATGGACTCGCGTTTGTCGGCGACGGAATTAATGACGCGCCTGTACTAACCCGCGCGGACGTTGGAATAGCTATGGGTGCGCTTGGGAGCGACGCGGCTATAGAAGCGGCTGATATAGTGCTTATGGACGACAAGCCGTCAAAGATAGCCTCAGCGATAAAGGTTTCTCGGAAGACTATGCGTATTGTTCGCGAAAATATCGTTTTCGCGTTAGCTGTAAAGGCGGCGATACTCGTACTAGGCGCACTTGGTATAGCGAGTATGTGGATAGCGGTTTTCGGTGACGTTGGGGTCATGATAATAGCTATTATCAACGCCATGAGGGCAATGCGAAAAATTAAATAAGAAAAAAACCGCGCTTTGGAAGTATCCGTAGCGCGGTTATTTTACATATCGCTTTTTCTTATCGTCGAGATATTTTTCTCTGGTGAGAAAGTATATTGCTTCAGTTACGTCGCGGTGCTCTAAAAACGGGTAACGCTCAGCTCGTTCAAAGCTGTAAACAAAACCAAGCTTACTGACTACGTTCTTAGAGCCGAGATTGAAGTCAAAATGACCGCACCATACGGTATCAAGCATAAGGTGAGTAAAGCCGTAGTCAAGCACCGCCATAGCCGCCTCGGTCGCGTAGCCATTGCCCCAAAAGGAGGGGTTAAGCGAAAAGCCAAGCTCACGCGCCTTTAGACTTCGCATACCGTCGCTGAGCGAGGTTTTAAAGAGCCCTACGTTTCCGATAACCTTATCTGTGCCGCTTAGCACTATCGCGAAGCAGTCACGGTTGGACATATACGTCCGTATTAGACGCTTAGAGTCACATATGGTCTTGTGCGGTGCCCAGCCAGCGCTCGGCCCTACGGCTCTGCCGCTTGCGTACTCGAATAAATCCTCGCAGTCGTCAAGTGACCACCTACGAAGCAGAAGCCGCCGAGTTTCTATTCTCTTTGAAAAGCGTCTTGAAATATAATTCATATATTAGTTTATTCAGATAGAGCAAAATTTAATACAAAACTAAAACTTACGTCCGCCGCCGCTGAAGGAATGACCTCCGCCGGAGGAATGGAAGGAGCCGTGTGTGCTGCCCCCGCCGAAGGAGTGACCGCCGCCACCGCCGCTCCAGCCGCCGCCACTGTTTGAAGTAGGGGGAGGGATATACCTTCTGCTGGTGTGAGAATCTATAAGCGTATCGGTTTTGCGAGTGAGATTGAGATTTACCCGTTCTCCGAAGGTGTTGTCGTTAGCTGCGCGCCTTGCGCTCTCCGCCGACATTTTTACGGAAAGCCTAAAGATAGCGACAATTATAAGACCAATTACAAGACCGACGATAGCGCAGAAGGCAATGTTAATTGCACTCTGTTCAGCCCAAGAAAGGTAGGTTGTGTCTGGGTCGTAATTGTAGTAATCATAGTCAGGGTCGTAATACTCAGAAGACGGGTCGTCATACTTATTGGGATTAACGAAGAAGGCTTTCTCGTCACCATCCAGCTTTTTCAATGTACCGTCAGAATTAATAGTGTAAAAGGCTTCTATAGGCGGGTTGTAAAGAAGAATATATGAACCTCTTCTTACTGATGGATAATTAAGAGCGCTCTGTTCCGACCATGTAGCTACCGCGCCGTTATCAATTAAATAAAGGTCGATTGGCTCGTCGTCAACAACAAGCTCAAAACAGCCGTGGGCAGTAAGTACGTTACGAACGGAAACATAGTTCAGCACCGAAATTACCGATTGAGCGTAATCTTCGTTTGAAACATCGGAATAGGCAAAATCAAGCGCGCGTTGAATCCTATCGTAGTCCATTATGCCGATATATGCGCCGTCGCAGCCTATCCAAAGCTCTCGGTTGTCCATATCAATTAAGTATATTAGCTTATCGTCGGGATAGCCTGTTTTATCGGTATAATTATCAAGATACTCGTCGGCAAGGAACGTTGAGTACTCATAAGGGTTACTATCTGTTGTTACAACAAGAATAGTGCTGTCAATAGAAGCGCCCTCAAGGCAGGACACAAGGGCATCTTCAATACTTGTTTCCTCAAAGCTTGAAAAAAGGTCGGCTTGGTCATCAATTATATACTTAGAATTCCCGACGCTGCCTTCGGTTTCGGCAAGGACAGGCAGCGAAGCGGTAAGTAGCAGCAAGCCGACAAATATAAACGAAACTATCTTTTTCATATTAACGGCAACAGACCTCCTATCAAGGCACCAAGCGCTACGCAGATAACGAGAATAAGCGCCGTTATGCGGTTGAGCTTCTTTTTATCGGTAGGCAGGTCTCCATAAATTTTACCCGTTTGACCGTTTACGGCATAGATATAGTTCTTCGTTCCGTCTACGTTGTAGGTAAGTACCCAAACAGGAAGAAAAGCGTACTTCCAAACAAAGCTTTGCAAATCGGTGTTATATGAAGTGTTGGTTACGCTGCTGTAGCCTTGTATAGTATTTCTAAGCGCGTAGAATGCAAGGTCGTTAACGCGTTCGCGCATAGGCTTTTCCAAGTCGTTTCTTGAAAAAACGCGCTTCTCGGCAAGGAAGCCCGAAAGGTAAGACATTGAGAATTCCTCGAACATCTGGTCGGCGAAGGGAGCGATACTATTGAGGTTTACTCTGTCTGGGTTTTCTATCGCCGCCATGGAAACGCCGTCTATTTTAACCGTTCCGTTGCGCTGAATATTAAAGGTCTTAGTTTCAGTGTATTCGTAGTCGCCTTGTCTATAGACGCGAACCTTTTTTCCAACGGAATCAAGGTCAGCGCCGACCTTTGAATCGGTAAACCAGTAAGGGTAATAAACACCCGAAATTCTATCAAGAACTATGCGCTCTTTAAATACGGGTGGCAACATCTTCTTTTTACTGAAAAACTGCTGAAAGCGTTCAAGCGCCTGCTCTTTTGTAAGCTTAAAGGGTAAAACAAAATCAGGCTTCTGACTTCCGTCGAGCCTTTTATCCAACACTACGGGCGTATGACAGTAGCAGCAGTTAGTAGCCGCCGTTGTATTTGTCGTCATAATCTGTGCGCCGCAGTTTGTGCAGGTATAAGATACAGTTTGGCTGGAAAAATCGTCTTTATCGTCAATTTTACTTTCAGCCGACTGAAAATCATCCTTTGTAAACGTTGAATTACAGTAGTTGCAGACGAGCCTTTGCGAGGAGGGGTCAAAGACCACCGCGCCGCCGCAGTTAAGGCATTTATATTGAGTAACGGACATTAGTTTTCTCCAATCTGTGTTACTCCTATTTTATTATTTATTAGTATATATGTCAATTAAAACTGTGGGTGTAAAGAGCCAAGAAACAAAAAAGAGAGCTGCGTAGCAGCCCTCTTTTTATTGTGCTTTAGCAACGAACCACGCGCGAAGCGCGGGGTTCAAAAACCG
>CAYWJF010000014.1:0-906 GCA_964458545.1 uncultured Oscillospiraceae bacterium
AAGTGCAGTTAGGAAAAACAAAGAGCTTTACGGCTTCTGTTGTCGGAGAATACAACCCCGCACAGTCGGTGACGTGGTCTGTCGAGGGCGCGAGCTCCGAAGACACAGTGATATCAGCTGACGGTGTGCTTTCCGTCGGCATAGACGAGACAGCAAAAACGCTGACCGTAAAAGCGACTTCAACGGTTGACACAACCAAGAGCGGTGAAGCGAGCGTAGCGGTCACAGTTCCGCCTCCCGTTGTCAGCTCCGTCACGGTCTCGCCCAACACCGCAAGTGTTCAGATGGGCGAAGAGCAAAAGTTCAGCGCCGTGGTTAACGGCGAGTGGAATCCCGCGCAGACGGTGACGTGGTCTGTCGAGGGCGCAAGCTCAGAAGACACGGCAATATCGGCTGACGGTGTGCTTTCCGTCGGTATAGACGAGACAGCAAAATCGTTGACCGTAAAAGCTACCTCTACGGTAGACACGACCAAGAGCGGCACGGCAAGCGTGACGGTCACAGTACCGCCTCCCGTTGTCAGCTCCGTTACGGTCTCTCCCAACACCGCAAGTGTTCAGATGGGCGAGACACAGAAGTTCAGCGCCGTAGTAAACGGCGAGTGGAACCCCGCACAGACGGTAACATGGTCTGTCGAGGGCGCGAGCTCCGAAGACACGGCAATATCGGCAGACGGCGTGCTTTCTGTCGGCATAGATGAAACAGCGAAAAACCTCACAGTAAAAGCGACTTCAACAGTGGATACAACCAAGAGCGGCGCAGCGAGCGTGACGGTCACAGTACCGCCCGCAACCGTAAAGTCAGTAACCGTAGCGCCTAACACCGCAAGCGTGCAGATGGGTGAGACACAGGAGTTCAGCGCCGTGGTCAACGGCGAGTGGAATCCCGCGCAGACGGTGACGTGGT
>CAYWJF010000014.1:1006-31584 GCA_964458545.1 uncultured Oscillospiraceae bacterium
CTGTCGAGGGCGCGAGCTCCGAAGACACGGCAATATCGGCTGACGGCGTGCTTTCTATCGGCATAGATGAAACAGCGAAAAACCTCACAGTAAAAGCTACTTCTACGGTAGACACAACCAAGAGCGGTGAAGCAAGCGTGACAGTCACAGTACCGCCAGCAACCGTATCGTTAGTAACCGTAACGCCCAACACCGCAAGTGTTCAGATGGGCGAAGTACAGGAGTTCAGCGCTGTGGTCAACGGCGAATGGAACCCCGCACAGTCGGTGACGTGGTCTGTCGAGGGCGCGAGCTCCGAAGACACGGCAATATCGGCTGACGGCGTGCTTTCCGTCGGTATAGACGAAACAGCGAAATCGTTGACCGTAAAAGCAACCTCTACGGTAGATACAGCCAAGAGCGGCACGGCAAGCGTGACGGTCACAGTACCGCCCGCAACCGTAAAGTCAGTAACCGTAACGCCCAACACAGCGAGTGTTCAGATGGGCGAAACACAGAAGTTCAGCGCCGTGGTTAATGGCGAGTGGAACCCTGCACAGACGGTGACGTGGAGCGTTGAAGGAAACATTAGTGCTAATACAGCTATTTCTGAAGACGGAACTCTCACAATAGGCTTCGACGAAACAGCGAAAAACCTCACAGTAAAAGCGACTTCTACGGTAGACACAACAAAGAGCGGTGAAGCGACGGTAAAAATTATTGTTGTTGATTACGCGCCGCAAGTAGAGCAGAAGAAGGTAACCCTTAACCCGTGGCTTATCAATGGCGAAGCAATCAGCTTCGTTGAAACAAACGGAAACAAAATAATAGGCGCGGAGCTTTTAGTTCCCGTAAGCGTTGACGGTGAAACAACGTATGCTGTTTCAGATAAGCTTTCGCTTACACGTCTTGACGGAACGACTTCTTGGGTTCTTAATAACCTCGATGCCGAACAGAAGGCAACGGAAATAGAAAACCAGACTATTAAAGCAAAGCTTCGCGTTTCAACGGAAAAGGGCGTGTTTGAGCTTCCGCTTACGGTAGTTATAAAGAATATAAAGCCGTACGTTGTCACAAGTCAGGCAGAAAAGTTCAATCTCTTCTATACAGATAGCGAAGCGACACTTGATATTTCTTCTAAAACCGATAAAGCGCCTCTTTCTGTGTCAGGTGCGGAGTTCAAGAGCGCGAACGAAAACCCCGTTACCGTTATAGGCGCGGCTGCGGATTTCAATAAGGAAACGGGAAAGCTTACTATTAAATACGCGAATCCATTAAATCCGAGCGAGGCTTATGTAAACGGTAAGCCCGTCGTTAAGGGAACGCTTTATGTATCGGTAGAAGGCTACAACTGGCAGGTTAGCAAGACCGTTACAATTGGTACTGTAACGAGTAAGCCGAGCTACTCGTTCTCGCCCGCGTCGGGAACAATCAACACGGTTCTCGGCGACAGCAAATCCGCCTCTTTCAAGCTTATTGATAAGGCGACAGGCGAAGAGATTAGGCTTGACGAAAACGCGACGGCGATAGCGAAGCTAAGCCCAGCCGACTTCGTTATCCTTGAACAAAAGGACAGCGAAGTAACCCTTACTCTCAATAACATCGGCACCGAAGAAGAGCCGAAATACAAGGGCGGTACGGCGACGATAGCCGTAAAGCAGTCGAATTGGCTAACGCCGATTAACTACAGCTATAAGCTTACGGCAATTACCTCCAAGCCTACAGCGAAGCTTACAAACCCCACCCTTCAGCTTAACAGCGTCTTTAGCACGGTTGACGCTCACGCAAAAACCGACGTAACCCTCAACCAGAGTGGGGTAACGCTAAAGGGTACGGCTCAGATGCTTTACACCAAAAACGAAGCTGCGGCCGCGGCGCTTGACGTTATCTACGAAAACGGTGTTATTTCGGCGTCGTTCAAAGATGGCTACGACCACGACACAGCTCCGCTTAAAAACGGAACTTATAAATTCGAGTATACGCCGATAGTAGAGAGTAGCGCTCCCGAGGGCGTAACACTAAAGACGGTGAACGTAAGCGTTAAGATTACCGACGCGACTCCCGCAGTTAGCGCGGGGTCGGTAACAGTAAACCGCGCGGTTTATAAGTCTACGGGTAAAACGGCGCTTAGCTTTGTCGACAGCGACGACATAACCGTCATAGCAGCGGCAAACGGCGCACAGTCTTCGCTTCTATTTAGCGCCCAACAAACGCTTGTTTCTGCCGAAACGAGCCGAGCGAAGCTTGCAGAGGCGGGCAAAATAAGCGTGACCTATGCGAACGGCGAAATCGTCGCGAAGATAAATGATTCGTCCGTAAAGGAAGGTAGCTATAAGTATACCCTTCCGCTTCGCTGGAATAACGGCAGCGAGGACGTGAACGAAAAGGGCAGCGTTACCGTTACGGTAAAGGTAGAAAATAAGGAAACAAATCCGAAGCCCCAGATACCGCAGATAAACAAGAAACGCATACAGATAATCTTTAACGTGCTGTACTATATAAGCAGATGGCTTTTCGGATAAGCGAGAAGTCTTAGTTACAGCAGCGAATAAGCACTAAACAAGCTATCAAAACTTAATTAACCGACAAGCTGACTGACACTGTAACTCCCAAAAAACGACCACCGCGCTAAGCTCTTTCCCTGAGCTTAGCGCGGTGGTCGTTTCAGTATGAAAAACCCTGTGTTTGTTTCGACGGCACATCGGCGTTCAGACTTTCATTTTTCGCAATCTGAAGTGCAACTCGCCGACAAAATTTGAAAAAAAGTCGATTTGTGTGCACTTATGCTAACCAAATTTCAAAAGCGATGTGCTACTCTATAATTACGGACGAGCTACTAAATAAGGAATCTACGCTTCCCGAGGCGAGCGGAGCGAAGCTTCCCGCTGAGTGGCACGGGGTTAACCTTTGCTATAAAGGCAACTGCTGCGGCGCTTTATCAGGTGCGCCCGACAGCAACATAACAAAAAGAGAGATTGAAGAGATTAAGGAAACGGGCTTTAACTTTATGCGTATCTTCGTCAGCTGGTGGCGAATGAGAGAGCCCGACTATCCGAGAGGCGAAGTAATAAACGAAAACATACTGCGCGAGATAGACCAGATACTTGCGTGGAGTATGGAAAACGACATCCACGTTCAGCTTGTCTTTAACGAAACACCCGGGCTTCATTACGCCGATTATGACTACGATTGGGGTCAATGGATGGACGCGTGGAATAACGTCTTTTCCGACAAGGCGGAGCAGGAGCTGACGGCGAAGTATTGGGGCGCGTTGTCACGGCGTTACGCGGAAATACCGAACAAGTATCTGAGCTTTAACCTTATGAACGAGTGCGACCCTGAAAGCGACGAAATTTACGCCGAGTCTATGAAACCCACGATAGAAGCAATATGGGCGGCGGCTCCCGAAAGGATAATCGTAGCCGATGTTTCTACGCACACGCCTATAACAGGCGAGGAGATGGCGAAGCTTGGCGTATGCCTCGCGTTTCACGACTACTACCCGGGCGACTTTTGCGTATACGACGCGGTGAGAATAACCGAGGACCCCGAATATGCCGCCTCGCTCGTTTGGCCCTACGTTGACGCTAACGGAAACGTGATTGACGCGGAAGCCTGCAAAAGCGCGGTTCCATATACGGTTGGTTCTATTGACGTGGTAAAGGGAATTGCCGACAAGTACGGCGTGGGCTTTATGATTAACGAGTGGGGAACCTTTTTGGCTACCGTTGAAAGGGACAAGATGAATATCGGCGCCCCGCGCGAGGAAGTCTACAAGATGTATGAGGATAAGATTAAAATGTATGAGGAAAACGGTATCGGCTGGGCGCTGGAGTGGTACGGCGTAACCTGCGTGGCGGAGGGGTACCCGTTTGACATAGAGGGCGCAAACTATTTCCACAACGCGGGCAGTAAGTGGTACCTCGACAGAAATATGATGACCTTCTTCCAGAGAATGAACGGTGTTGAGGGTAAAGAAACCGCCTAAAACAACAAGTATTGAAATCCTGCTAAATATTATTAAGGTCCGAAAGGGGTGTATCGCTACGATACACCCACTTTTGTTTGTATATTATCGGTGAAAGCGCAGATAATATTACCAAAACACAGCAAAGGCGGTAGATTATGAGAGCGACAGGTATAGTAAGAAGGATAGATGACCTCGGGCGGGTGGTAATACCTAAGGAGATACGGCGCACAATGCGGATTCGCGAGGGCGAGCCGCTTGAGATATTTACGAGCGGCGAGGGTGACGTTATCTTCCGCAAATACTCGACGATGAACGAGCTTGCGAACTGCGCCGATAAGTACGCCGAGGTGCTTTTCTCAACACTTAAGCAGCCGATAATCGTCTGCGACAGGGACGCGGTCTGCGCGGCGTACCCTTCAAAGAAGAAGGACCTTGTTGGCAAGCGAATAAGCGAGGAGCTTGACGAGAAGATGCGCGGGCGCGATTCCACTATTCTTAACGACGGGATATTTTGTTTAAGCAATTATAAGGAAAAGGCGAGCGTGGTTGTGCCCGTCCGCGCGGCGGGAAGCGCAATAGGGTGCATTGCGGTTTTACAGTCGGACGCTTCTAAAAAAGTGGACGACAAGGACATCTCAATGCTCGAAACCGCGTCAAAGCTGCTCGGCGCTCAGACGGAAAGCTAATAGACCATAAACAAGGGCAGGTTATTGTTAAGAATAACCTGCCCTTTCGTATAATTGTTAACGAAAAAGTGATGACTTATCGGTTGTTTTTGTGCTATACTATCAAAAATAGTAAATGTTTTACTAAATGTTTATCAATTTATCATTCGGGAGTGGGTCTATGAAGGCGTCCGAGCTGATTGAAGAGCTGAAAAATGGAAATTTCGATAAGGAGCTAAGGCGGGTTTACCCTGACGGGGTAGAGCGCGAGCGGGAGCGTATAGCCGCGCTCGCGGAGCGGTTTATCGAGGAGATAGGCGACAAAGAGGGCGTTGGCGTTTTCAGCGCCCCGGGAAGAACCGAGATAGGCGGAAACCATACCGACCACCAATTAGGCAACGTCGTGGCGGCTTCGGTTTCGCTTGATACCATCGCCGTGGCGGCTCCGAACGGCACAAAGCGTGTGACGGTTTCCTCAAAGGGCTTTAAGCCATGCGAAATCGACCTTAAAAAGCTAACGCCCGACAAAAAGGAAGCGAACAGCGCGAACGCCCTTATCCGCGGCGTATGCGCGGGCTTTGCCAAAAGAGGGTACGAAGTCGGCGGCTTCGATGCCGTTACCGTTTCCGACCTGCCCGCGGGTAGCGGGCTTTCCACCTCGGCGGCGTTCGAGGTGCTTATCGGGAATATAGTAAACGGCTTCTTCGCCTTGGGTGAGGTGGACTCTACGGAGATAGCGCGGATAGGTCAAAGCGCCGAAAACGACTTTTTCCTAAAGCCCTGCGGGCTTATGGACCAGCTTGCCTCCTCTACGGGCGGCTGTATAGCGATAGACTTTTTCGAGCCGGATAATATCGTAATTAAGCGGTTCGATTTTGATTTAAAGGAGAACGGCTTCGCGCTTTGCATTACGAACGCAGGCGGCTCGCACGCCGACCTTACCGACGAGTACGCCGCGATAACGCGTGAGATGAAATCGGTTTCACAGTTCTTCGGCAAGCGCTTTTTAAGCCGCGTGGACGAGAAGGAGTTTTACTCCCGTATAGGCGAGCTTCGCGACAGGGTATCCGACCGCGCCATACTCCGCGCTATACATTTCTTTAACGAGAACAAGCTTGCGAGAAGGGAATTTAACGCTCTTCGCGAGAACGACATAAGTCTTTTCCTTGAGCTTGTTACCGAATCGGGCTTTTCGTCATATATGTATCTACAGAATATCTTTCCCGCCGAGGTAACAGAAAGAAGCGTGTCGCTGGGGCTTGCGCTAAGCGAGCGGCTGCTTCGCGGGCGCGGTGCTTGGCGGGTGCACGGCGGTGGCTTCGCGGGAACCTTTCAGGCGTTTGTGCCGCTCGATTTGGTTGACAAATATGTAGCGGAGATGGAAAAGGTCTTCGGAAGCGGAAGCTGTCACAATCTTTCTATCCGCGCGGTGGGCGGAACGCAGATTATTTAGAAAAAAGACTAATATAACAAGGAGATTAGTGCTATGGCAGAATGGTGGAAGGAACAGGTTGTTTACCAGATATACCCGAGAAGCTTTCAGGATTCAAACGGTGACGGAATAGGTGACCTGCCGGGTATAATAAGCCGTCTTGACGAATTAAAGGAGTTGGGCGTGGGGATACTTTGGCTTTCTCCCGTGTACCGCTCCCCGAACGCCGATAACGGCTACGACATAAGCGATTACCGTGATATTAACCCCGAATACGGAACGCTCGCGGATATGAAGAAGCTAATAGCCGAGGCGAAGAAGCGCGGAATAAAGATTATTATGGACCTCGTCGTTAACCATACCTCCGACGAGCACGAGTGGTTCCAAAAGAGCCGCCGTCGTGAAAAGGGTTACGAGGACTATTACATATGGAAGCCAGCTAAAGAGAACGGCAAGCTTCCGAACAACTGGACCTCGTTTTTCGCTGAGGACGCGTGGGAGTATGACGACGTAAGAGGCGAATACTACCTGCACCTTTTCGCGAAGAAGCAGCCCGACCTAAACTATTACAACCCGAAGATAATAGAAGAGGTAATGGATATACTTCGCTTCTGGCTCGATATGGGAATAGCGGGCTTCCGCTGCGACGTAATAAATATACTGTATAAATCCTCGCTGGGCGACGCGAAGAAACGCGCGGCGCTCACGGGTATGGAATACTACATTTCGCAGGAGGGCACCCACGAGATACTTCGAACCCTTCGCCGCGAGGTGCTTGACAAGTACGACTGCTTTACGGTGGGTGAGTCGGTTATGGTAACCACAAAGCTTGCGCGCGACCTTTGCGACGAAAGCCGAAAGGAGCTTTCAATGGTGTTCGGCTTCGAGCATATGAACTGCGACTGCTTCGGTATTAAATATTTCCCAAGGAAATTCAGCGCAAAGCGGTTCGGAAAGGTAATTACCAAGTGGCAAAAGGAGCTTTCGTGGAACGCGAACTACCTTGAAAACCACGACCAGCCGCGAAGCGTCTCCCGCTTCGGCGACGAGAACAAGTATTGGTCGGAGTCCGCTAAGATGCTCGGGCTTATGCTTTTGACCCTTCGCGGAACTGCGTATGTGTTCCAAGGCGAGGAGATAGGTATGACAAACTTCGACTACGCCAGTATGAACCAGATAGACGACGTGGAATCGAAGAATGTTTACAAGCTGCTTGACCGCTTCGGCATACCCGACTCGCTCAAGTGGAAGCTGATTAAGCGTGCCTCGCGCGATAACGCGCGTACCCCCGTGCAGTGGACGGACGGCAAGAACGCGGGCTTTACCGAGGGTACGCCGTGGCTTGATATAAATTCGAACTACAAGCGGATAAACTACGCCGCGCAAAGGGACGACGAGCATTCAATTCTAAGCTTTTACAAACGAATGATTGAGTTTAGGAAGAATTCCGAAACGCTTATAAGCGGAACCTTTAGCGCGCGTGAGATTTCACGCCACATCTTCGCCTATGAGCGGGCGCTCGGCGAGGAGAAGCTGCTTATTGTCCTTAACTTCTCGGGCAAGAACAGAACGGTAGATTACCGCGGCGAGGTGCTTTTCTCGAACACCGAGCGACGTATCTTTAACGGTACAATGTTCCCGTTTGAGGCGGTGATACTAAAGGAGGGCAAGGCTGAGGAATGATAGAGGAGAAGGAAAAGGTCTTTCGCATCTCCACAAGCAACACAAGCTATTGGTTTAGGGTAACAAAGCACGGACACCTTGAGACTATCCATTACGGGCGGCGCTTGAAGCAGGACGAGGATATCGAGGCGCTTCTCGTTAAACGCACTATAGAGCTCGGCAGCAGCGTGCTTTACGAGCAGGAGGACAGAACCTACTGCCTCGATAATATCTGCCTTGAGTGGTCTGGTATAGGGCGCGGCGACTTCCGCATGCCCGCTGGCGAAATTAAGATGCCCGACGGGAACTTCACAAACGATTTCGTCTATAAAAGCCACAGAATAATCAAGGGCTTCGTAAAGCCCGAAACCCTGCCGTCAGCTTACGGCGAAGAAAACGAGTGCCAAACGCTCGAGATAAAGCTTGAGGACGAGCCGACAAAAACCGAGCTTACCCTTTACTACACCGCCTACGAAAGCACCGACGTTGTTACGAGGCGTGCGGTCATTACCAACCGCGCGGAAAAACCGCTTTCAATCAGGCGGCTTATGAGTATGTCTATAGACCTGCCGAACAAGGCGTATAAGCTCGTTACCTTTGACGGTTCGTGGATAAGGGAGGCTAACCGACATGACCGCGCGCTACAGTACGGTATCTATGTCAATTCCTCTACTACGGGCGCGAGCAGCAACCGCCATAACCCCGGCTTCCTTATAGCAGAGGAAAGCGCGAGCGAAATCGCGGGTGAGGTCTATGGCTTTAACCTTGTTTACAGCGGCAACCACTACGGCGCGGCGGAGCGCTCAATATACGATATCGTTCGCGTGCAGCTCGGCATTAACCCCTACTGCTTCGAATGGGAGCTTAAAAAGGACGAGAGCTTTGAAACACCCGAGGCGATAATGACCTTTAGCGATAACGGCTTCGGCGGTATGAGTCGTAACTTTCACGGTTTCATAAATAATCATATTGTAAGAGGGGAATGGAAGGGCAAGGAACGCCCCGTCCTTATCAACAACTGGGAATCAAGTTTTTTTAAGTTTACCCGAGGAAAACTAATGGGACTCGCACGCCGCGCGAAGAAGCTCGGCGTGGAGCTGTTTGTGCTCGACGACGGCTGGTTCGGAAAGCGCGACAGCGACAGAGCGGGGCTCGGCGATTATTCAATAAACAAGAAGAAGCTTCCCTCGGGTATAATCGGTTTTTCCAAAAGTATAAAACGGCTCGGTATGAAGTTTGGGCTGTGGTTTGAGCCTGAAATGGTGAACGAGGACAGCGACCTTTATAGGGCGCACCCCGAATACGCCGTCGCCGCTGACGGTAGAAGACCCGTTCTCGGGCGCAACCAGATGGTGCTTGACCTATGCAACAAGGACGTTCGCGAGTATATTGTAGAGAATGTCACCCGTGTGCTTGACACGGCGGATATAGACTATGTTAAGTGGGATATGAACCGCCATATGAGCGACGCTTGCTCAAAAACAATAACAAATCAGGGTGAGTTCTTTCACCGCTATATTATGGGGCTCTATGAGGTGCTCGGGCGGATATTCTACGCCCGCCCGCATATCCTTTTTGAAAGCTGTTCAAGTGGCGGAAACCGTTTTGACCTCGGTATGCTCTGCTTCTGTCAGCAGGTATGGACCTCTGACGATACCGACGCCATAGAGCGCCTTAAGATACAAGGCGGAACCTCCTACCTTTACCCGCTCTCCGCTATGGGGGCGCACGTCTCCTGCTCGCCGCACCAGCAGACGCTGCGTGCGACGCCGCTTTCTACCCGCTTTAACGTCGCGGCGTTTGGCTGTCTCGGCTACGAGTTTGACCTAAAAACGTTAAGCCGTGTCGAGCAAAAGGAGTTAAAGGAGCAAATAGAGTTCTACAAAAAGCACCGCGGAACCCTTCAGTACGGCGACTTCTACAGAAACGAATACCCGAAGGATACCAAGACGGTGTGGCAGGTAGTGTCGCGGGATAAAACAGAGTCGGTGGCGGGCTTTTACCAGACGCTTGCGAGCGCGAGCGAGGGGTACGACTATCTTCCGCTTGCGGGACTCGACGAGAAGAAGAAGTACCGCGTAAAGACAAAGCCGCAAAGCCTATATATCAAGCGCTTCGGTGGGCTTGTTGAGCATTTGTTGCCTTTTAAGCTTAACCCAGAGGGCTCTATTATCCGCACGGCGAATAAGCTTTACGCTCTTACCGACGGCGTTGAGGAGTACACCGTTTACGGAGAAACGGCGATGAAGGGCGTGCGGCTTCAAAACCAATATATGGGTACTGGATACAACGCGAACCTTCGCATTCTCGGTGATTTCGGCTCAAGCCTTTATACCGTAATGGAAGAGAAGTAGGCGCGCAAAACCGCGCCACAGCTAGCGAAATTGCAAATGGTTAAATGAAAACGCAAACTCATTAGGCAACTGTGAACAGTTTGAAAAACTAATTTTGTGCAAACCGACGCTTTTGAAAAAAAGTATCGGTTTTTTGATATATATGTGATATATTTATGAAGTAAAATTCCTGAATTAGGAGCTCATTATGGACAAAGACGAAAGACGCCACCAAAGGGTGTTCAAATTTTTCTGCCACGTGGTACCGCCCTTTGTAAAGGCGAAGTATAACCTCATAAGCGAGCCCGCGCCCGCTATCGAGGGACCTTATATTGTGCTTTCCAACCACACGGCTAACCTTGACCCGGTGCTTGTGTCTATGAGCTTTAAATATCGCCAGATGTACTTTGTCGCAAGCGAGCATCTTTTCAGAATGGGGTTTGTTTCCTTCCTGTTGAAAAGGTACTTTGCGCCTATTTCGAGGATGAAAGGCGGCACCGACGCGTCTACAGCTATGAACGCCATAAGGGCGCTTCGCAAGGGTCATAACGTCTGCCTCTTCGCTGAGGGAAACCGCTCCTTCAACGGTGAGACCTGCCCTATTCACCCCGCCACGGCGAAGCTTGTTAAATCCTCTGGCGCGTCGCTTGTTACCTATAAATTCACGGGCGGCTATCTTACCACGCCCCGCTGGGCGCTCTATAACCGCAAAGGGGAGATGCGCGGCGCGGTGGTGGCGGTCTATTCGCCCGAGCAGCTAAAGCGTCTTTCCGCCGAGGAGATACACGAGATAATAAAGGCTGACCTTTACGAAAACGCTTATGAGCGTGAAAAGAAGGAGCAGACAGAATTTCACGGCAAAAAGCTTGCCGAGGGACTTGAGGCGGCGCTGTATATCTGCCCTAAGTGCGGGAAAATCGGTTCGCTTCATTCAAAGGACGACCGCTTCTGGTGCGATAGCTGCGATATGAGCGTTACCTACACTAAGCAGGGCTGGCTTGAGGGCAATTCGCCGTACAATAATGTTCTTGATTGGGACCGCTTCCAACGGCAGAAGCTTTCAGAAATAGTTGCAGAAGGTAAAGGTGGCGAGCTGTTTTCTGATGAAAACTTCGTACTGACGGCGATAGGCGCGCGGCATAAATCTACGGTCGCGGCGAAGGGTCGGCTTTCTATGAGCCTAAAGGAGCTTTCTATCGGTGAGAAGGTCTTTTCGACCGAGAATATTTCAGATATGAACATACTGCTGAGAAACACCCTTATGTTTACGGCAAGCGGCGAGCATTACGAGCTAACAACGGTAAAGACCAACTGCTCGCGCAAGTATTTTGAGCTTTACAGAGCGATAAATAAATTGATATAGAGGTGAACTTATGAACTATTCGGCTGAAAACACGGCGCTTTGGAACGCGATAATTCAGTTCGCGGTAATAGCGGCTATTATCGTCATTTCCAACTTTCTGAGAAGGAAGCTTCCCTTTATTAAGAAGAGCCTAATACCCATTTCTGTTTTAGGCGGCTTTCTGCTTCTGCTTCTGCGTTCGGTGGGGGCGCTCCCGTTTGTCACAACCTCCTTTCTCGATACTGTCACCTATCACGGCATAGCGCTCGGCTTCATAGCCCTTTCCTTGCGTGTGCCGTCAAAAGAGGAGAAAGCGCAGCGTAAGGGTAACCTTACGGGGCTTAAGAGCGGCGCGGTTATTGTAAGCTCTTATTTAATTCAGGGCTTCTTCGGCTTAATTATTACTATAGCGCTTGCGTATACCTTTATGCCCGAAATGTTCAAGGCGGCGGGAATCCTTCTTCCTATGGGCTACGGTCAAGGACCGGGGCAGGCGAACAACATCGGTGGCTCGTATGAGGCGCAAGGCTTCGTCGGCGGTCGCTCGTTCGGTCTTGCCATAGCGGCGGCTGGCTTCCTTTGCGCTTGCATTGTCGGTGTAATTTATATCAACATACTCGTCAAAAAGGGTAAGCTCAAAAAATCCGAGTATGACGAGGTTTCGGGTTCAGTCAATATAGATACCTTCCAAGACGAGAACGAGATGCCTATTTCGGAATCTATCGACAAGCTCTCTATGCAAGTGGCGCTTATCCTTGTGGTTTACGGGCTTACCTTCCTTGTTACCTGCGGACTTGAGAAGCTCGTCGGTGTTATCGCGCCCGGCGCGGTTTCCAGCGCCTCGGCGCTGCTTTGGGGCTTCAACTTTATGATAGGTTCGCTCATAGCCATAATAGTTCGCTCCGTCATAAACGCGCTTAGAAAAACAAAGATAATAAACCATCAGTACCAGAACAACTATCTGCTTAACCGTATTTCGGGCTTAGCCTTTGACATAATGATTATTGCGGGAATAGGCTCAATTAGCATTAACGACCTTACGGGGCTTTGGGTGCCGTTCATTATCCTCGCGGTGGTAGGCGGCGTAATAACCTTTATTCACCTTAAAATATGCGCGAAAAAGGTTTATCCCGACTATGAGGAGGAGGGCTTCGTTTCTATGTACGGTATGCTAACGGGCACGATAAGCTCTGGCATACTCCTTCTTCGCGAGCTTGACCCCGAGCTAAAAACTCCCGCCGCGACCAACCTCGTTTCGGGCAGCGCGTTTGCTATCGCCTTCGGCGCGCCCGTGCTTGTGCTTGTAGGTCTTGCCCCGCAGTCCACCGCTATGACCTTTACGGTGCTCGGTATAATCGCCGTATACTATGCTATAATGATGGCGGTGGTTTTCTTAAAGGTAAAGAAGAAAGCGAACGCCGAGAACGCCGAGGACGAAGAGAAATAGTAAACTAAAAAGTAATAAGAAAACGCCCCGTTAGGTACGGGGCGTTTGTTTTATGTTTTTGAGTTAAAGGTATTACTGCTGTATAGTGGCTTTTAGCTCGTCCATAGTTTTGAATAGATTGAAGTTCGTTACCGCAAGACTTAGCGAGGTAGAGTCAGCGGTATCTATATCGAAGATAATTGTAAGGTCATCCACGTCGGAAACGTCTACGGTAAAGGCCTCGGGCTGAGTCGTTCCGTTAACCGCGCCAGACGAGTAAAGCAGCGAGCCGTCACCGTAGATATAGAGTGTGCCCGAAATACTGCTGCTGCCTATTCCGGCGGAATTAGCGTGAGCGGTAACGGTTCCCGTAAGCTGCTCATATGCGCCGTCTATATTGTATTCTCTTTCAAAAGCATTAGAAACCGTCACGGTGAAAATCTTTCCGCTCGTGTAGGAGTTTCCAACGCTGTCGGTATCGGTGCTTTCATTCCAGTCAGCATCGGAATAACCAGAGTCTGCGCTGTTGGTGTTTTCAGACGAAAGGGTGAAAACGTTTATCGGCGCAATCCACGGAGTGTAGCTGTCGTAGAGTGCTTTAAGGTCTGCGCTGTTATGGGCGAGGTTTACCGCGTAAACGATATTTGCGTAAGCGTCGTTGTATTTTCCCTCTAATATATAGGCGTTAATGACGCTTGTAATATATGCCTCAAATTCGCCCTCGTGCGTCGCGTACTGCGCCGCAATGTCGCTGTCGTCTGGAAGCAGCCTTTCCGCTGTATCGTATGCCTTGAAGCAGGCGGTGAAATAGCCGTTTGCAAAGTTGTTCTTTGTGCTGTCGAGTATAGAGGATTTTAGGGAATCCTTAGCGGTAGTGAGCTTCACAAGCGCTGTATCGCAGTTAGGGCTTACCGCGTCTACGAGCGAAAGCTGCTCAACCGCTGTGATAAGGTCACCCTCATCAAGCGCCGCGACGCCTAAGGCAAAGGCTTCGTCGGAGGTATGAAGCTTGCTAAGGCTGTCGGTTGCCTGCGCTACCGCGTCGCCGAGCCCCGAAACGGAGGACAAGGAGAGTAGCGCCTCTGCGGCTTGGTCGTAGCTTAATTCTCCGCCGAGATAGGAGTTGAGAATTCGGTTAGCGAAATAATTTGCCACCTTATTCGATACCTTGGTTTGAAGCTCGCTTGTGGCTATGCCGTTTTCGTATTTCGTCGCCGCTGCGGAGTAGTCGTCGGTAAAAAGACTGTAGGAGAAGCTAAGTGTCGGGAAGAATACTGCCGCCGCCGCGATAATAACGACAAGCACGGCGGCGAGCGCGATTAATCCGCCGCGTCCCTTCTTCTTACCGCTTGAAACGTTAGCGCGCTTTTTAGATGATGATTTTGCAGAGCCTTTTTTTGCGCCTTTCTTTTTCTTTCCGCCGCGTTTTACCGCACGTGGAGCGATATATGGGGGAGGCTCAAGCTCGTCGTCCTCGTTAAAGGAATCCGCCTCGTCGGGAGCGGCGTTAAGCGCCGCGAAAAATTCGTTATCCTCGTCGGGAACCATAGGTGAAGCGCTTGGCGCTTGAGCTATATTATCTTCAATTGTCGGCGGGATAGACGCTGTAATATCGTTAATCTGCGGCGCGGGCGTTTCCGTTGCTTCGTGAACAGGAGGCTGTGCCGTGCCTATAGTGGAAAAGCTTGGGGTTTCGTCGGAAAACTCGTCATACTCCTTGGCGGGGTCTACGGTAAATACCTTTTCAAGTTCCGCTTGCGGGTTTAACGGCGCGTCGGTTTGTTCAAATTCAAGACTTTCACCATTTGCCTCGTCGTCAGACGGAAGCTCTGTGTCAATTGGCTCGATATTATAACTTACTGGTTCGGGCTCAACCGCCACGGCGTTTTCAAGACTAATGCCCGCGTCAAAATCAATATGCTCTTCTTCAGCCTCAGCGGGCTGTTCGGGTAAAGGCTCGTCCTCAGCTTCCTGTGGCTGTACTGGCACCCCTTTTATTGCGGAAAACGCACCAGCAAAGTAGGAGCTGTCCATATAGGGCTCTTCCTCTGGGACGGGCTCGGCGGCGCGAGGATATACAAGCTGAACCGTATCCTGAGAGACAGAAGGAGTTGTTTCGCCCGCTTCGTTTTCAAGCGGCGGAAACCCGCTTTCAAGCTGCTCGGCGGCGCTGGTAGTACTTTGAGGGGTAAAGCCAAAATCGTTTTCTATAGTCTCTTGGTCGGAGGCTACGTCGGAAAACGGGTTTTCATTAACAAAGTTATTTAATTCCTCCTGCCGCGCAACCTCGGTTGAGGTGGTGAGGTCAAGTTCGTCCCAAATGGGATTAATGCCGCTATAGGTCTGCACCGCGTCGGAATTATCGGGAAGGGGCGGCAGAGCGTCAAAATTCGGCGCTACCTTATCGGGCGTGCGGCGGTCAGCCTCGTCCTCAAAGAAGGCGGAGGCAAGCGTGGAAAGCCCCTCGTCTACAGCAGCCTTCTCGCTGTTCGCCTTCTGCTGTTGCGTTCTTATGGAATTCAAAAGCTCGTCGATTGCGGCGTCTTCGGGCGTTTTATTTGTCCCGAAGGGGGAACTGTAGTTGTCCATAAACAATCTCCCAAATTAAAATATATATGAAACGAATAATTACAACTTATCAACTATCTATTTTATATGTATTTTAACAATATGTCAATTTAGAAAGGGGCAAAAGAGCCAAATTACTGCGTATTGCTCGTTGAATGAAGTTTTCAATTGTGCTAAAATACATATACCCCTGTTTAACTATGAAAGGAAGCGTAATTATGGAAAAGAAAAAATTCTACATTACCACACCGATTTACTACCCGTCCAACAAGCTGCATATTGGTCACGGCTACACAACCGTTGCGGCTGACGTTGTTTCGAGGTTTAAACGAATGCAGGGGTACGACGTAATGTTCCTTACGGGAACGGACGAGCACGGACAGAAGATAGACGATAAAGCGCGCGCGGCTGGAAAGACCCCGAAGCAGTACGTTGACGAGATTGTCGCTTCCATAAAGGATTTATGGAAGCTAATGAATATCTCCTACGACCGCTTTATCAGAACTACCGACGACTATCACATAGAGTCCGTACAGAAGATATTCAGAAAGCTTTACGATAACGGCGATATATATAAGGGCGAGTATAAGGGAATGTACTGCAAGCCCTGCGAGTCCTTCTGGACCGAAAGCCAGCTTGTTGACGGCAGATGCCCCGACTGCGGCGGCGAGGTACAGGAGGCGAGCGAGGAGGCTTACTTCTTCCGCCTTTCCAAATACGCCGACAGAATACTTAAGCTATACGACGACCAGCCCGATTTTCTCCAACCCGCGTCCCGCGTAAACGAGATGAAGGCGTTCATCAATCAGGGCTTAGAGGACCTCTGCGTTTCGCGCACCTCCTTTTCTTGGGGTGTGCCCGTGGATTTCGACCCCGGTCACGTTGTCTACGTCTGGGTAGACGCGCTTTCCAACTACATAACCGCGCTCGGTTACGGCAACGAAAAGTATGACGACTACGATAAGTATTGGCCCGCCGACGTTCACCTTATGGCGAAAGAGATAGTGAGGTTCCATTCAATAATCTGGCCCGCTATACTTATGGCGCTTGATTTACCGCTACCCAAAAAGGTGTTCGGTCACGGCTGGCTACTGCTTGACGGCGGAAAGATGAGTAAAAGCAAGGGCAACGTCGTTGACCCCGTGGTGCTCTGCGACCGTTACAGTACAGACGCTATACGCTACTACCTAATGCGCGAGATACCCTTCGGTCACGACGGAAGCTTTACTAACGAAAGCCTAATTAATAGGATAAACTCCGACCTTGCGAACGACCTTGGAAACCTGCTTTCAAGAACGGTTTCAATGGTGGAAAAGTATTTCGGCGGCACCCTTATTGCAGAAAGACAGGCAGACCCCGCGGACGATGAGCTTATAGCAATGTGCAACGCTCTTTACGGCTTGGTAAGCGACTGCATAGATAAGCTGCTGCTTCCCAACGCGCTGACCGAAATATTTAAGGTCATCTCCCGCGCAAACAAGTATATAGACGAAACGACACCGTGGATACTCGCGAAGGAGGAGGCGAACAAGCCCCGCCTTGCGAGCGTAATGTATAACTTGTGCGAGGCGCTTCGTATTTCAGCCGTAATGCTTGCCCCATTTATGCCCTCAACGTCGCCCAAAATTTTCGCGGCTATAGGCGCGGGCGAAGAGGCGCAGACGCTTGAAAGCGCTGTTTTCGGAAAGCTGAACCAGACACTAACTGTCACAAAGACCGAGGTGCTCTTCCCGCGTATCGACGTGGAGGCTGAGCTCGCGGAGCTTGAGGAGAAGCACGGAAGCAAGGAAGCTTCGCCCGAAAAGAAGGCGGTAGAGCACCTGCCCGAGATTTCCTACGATGACTTTATGAAAAGCGAGCTTATCGTCTGTAAGGTGCTTTCCTGCGAGAAGGTGGAGAAGGCGGACAAGCTTTTGAAATTCAACCTCTTTGACGGTGAGCGTGAGCGCACGGTGCTTTCGGGAATAGCGAAGTGGTACAGCCCTGTCGAGCTTATCGGCAAAAAGGTCGCGCTTGTAGCGAACCTCGCGCCCGCGAAGATACGCGGAATTATAAGCGAGGGGATGATACTTTCAAGCGACCTCGGTGACGAGGCGAGGGTTGTCTTCATTGACGACGCCGTGCCCGAGGGTTCAAGGATAAGATAATGGGCTACAGCGGTATCTTCGACACCCACGCCCACTACGATGACGCCGAGCGTTACCCTGACGTAGCCGCCGTGCTTGTGGCGCAAAGGGCGAACGGCGTGGAATACATAATAAACAACGCAAGCGACGAAAAAAGCTCGCTTGCGTCCGTAAAGCTTGCCGAAGGCTTTGATATTGTCTATGCCGCCGTTGGGGTACACCCCGAGGAGGCAGGTAAGGTAAGCGACGGCTGGCTTGACAGGATAGCCGAGCTAACAAAGCGCGAAAAGGTTGTAGCTATAGGCGAAATAGGTCTCGATTACTACTGGAAAGAGCCTTCGCGTGAGATACAGAAGGCGGCGTTCGAGGCGCAGCTTGCCCTTGCGCGCGAGCTTGATATGCCCGTGGAAATACACGACCGCGACGCGCACGGAGACATAACCGAGGCGGTAAAAAGATTTAAGCCGAAGGGTTGTCTTCATAGGTTTTCGGGTTCGCCCGAGATGGCGCGCGAGATAGTGAAATGCGGTATGCTTCTCGGCATAGGCGGCGCGCTGACCTACAAGAACTCGAAGAAGGAGATAGCCACCGTAGCGGAGATACCGCTCGAATTTCTTCTTCTTGAAACCGACTGCCCGTATCTTGCTCCCGCGCAGTACAGGGGAACGACCTGCACGTCGGATATGCTCGGCGTTGTTGCCGAGCGAATAGCGGTGATTAAAGGGGACGTTACCGCGCAGCAGGTGATTGACGTAACGCGCGAGAACGCAAAAAGACTTTTCAGAATAAAGTAAAAAAACTTCCGTCCAAAAAATTAGGACGGAAGTTTTTTGAATATTGCCCGCCGTTTTTGTTCACACTATTCGCAAAGGGTGTGAATAAAAATGAACAATAAAAACAACAAAGGGTCAGCAAAGGTATTTTTCAAAAAGAACGGCTTTTACATTGCCATTATAGTCTGCGTAATGGCTGCCGCAGCAATCTCACTGGGCGCGGTGAACAAGATTTTAGGTAACATCGCCCCAGATATGTCGCAAGGCGCGAGTGAAGTGGACGCGGGCCAGGAGGAAATCGAGAAGGAGCCGCAAGCGGAGGTTGTAGACGAAGCGGTTACCCCCGCCGAGGAAGAGGTTAAGCCGCCGACCGAGGAGCTCAGCGAGCCCACGGAAGAGACGGTTAACGCAGAGCCTCTTATTCCTATCTACACTATGCCCGTCGCGAGCGGTATGCCCGTTAAGGGCTTCAGTAACGGCGAGCTTGTAAAGAGCAAGACAATGAATGACTGGCGTACCCACGACGGCATTGATATCGAAACCAAGGAGGGCGCCGAGGTCTATGCCGTCTATTCGGGCGAGGTCGTTCGCGCGGGCGAGGACCCGCTTTGGGGTTACGTTGTGGAGCTAAAGGTAGACACGGGCTACACCGCACTTTACGCTAACCTTACCTCCGACGTAAAGGTTAAGGCGGGCGAAAGGGTCTCGCAGGGTGACATTCTCGGCTTTGTCGGCACATCAGCGATACTTGAAAACGCAGAGCCCGCGCACCTCCATTTTGAAGTGAGAAGCGGCGATAAGCTTATCGACCCCGCCTCCTTCTATTAAGGTGCGGCTATGGAAAAGATAAACCCTATGGAAAAGGCTGAGGAGGTCGCAAGCGTGTTTCTTGACGGCGACGAGCGCTTCGACCCCTCGGGAAGCTACACGGGCACGAGCACCGACGAGGACATTAATCCCGTTCAGGACGCGGACGACCTATAAAGAAAACGACGCCCTTAGAGGCGTCGTTTTTTGATAAGCTTATATGAGCTTTTCTTTTATCGGCGTTTTCTCCGTTCGTCTCACGGTCAAAACCGCGAGCGCGAGCTTTATGAGGTCAAAGGGAAGATATGGCACCACGCAGACAAGAAGAGAATTTAAAAAGCTCATATCCTTGTAGCGGGAGAACCAAAGCGTTCCGAAAAGGTAGCAAAATATTAGCGCCGCGAGCATACCGACCGTAAGCGAAAGAATGCTACGCTTCTTAAAAAGCTTTACCGTGACCGACACGGCGAGCGCCATAAAGGGGTAAGCCATAATATAGCCGCCCGTCGGCCCGAAGAGAACGCCGAGCCCCGCGTTAAAGCCCGCGAAGACGGGAAGACCTATCGCGCCGAGAAGTATGTAGCCGAGCGTCGAAAACAGCGCGTATTTCGGGGACAGCAGTCCGCCCGCGATTAGCACCGCGAAAACCGAAAAGGTTATAGGAATAGCGAAGATAGGGAAAGAGAGCACAGACAACACGCAGATAACCGCGCAGAAGAGAGCAGTAACCGCGAGCTTGTATATTCTTGTTTTTTCCCGTACGCCGTCAGCCATAATATCACCTCGATAATATCGGGCTAAAGTATAACATAAGAACGAAAGGTTGTCGAGCGGGGTAAATTGACTTTAATATATAAAAGAGGTAAAATAATAAATTGACAGAAAAGGGCGCAGCCCTTATTTTGACACTTGGAAATTAAAAGGAGAAATCCGCTTTGGACACGAAGAGTTTTGAAAAGTACGAATCTGAGGTTAGGTCGTATTGCCGCCGCTTTCCGACGGTTTTTGTAAGCGCGAAGGGCTCTAAATATACCGACGAGGACGGGCGGGAGTTTATAGACTTCTTTAACGGAGCGGGCGCCCTCAACTACGGGCATAACAACGACTATATTAAAGAAAAGCTTATTTCTTATATGCAGTCGGACGGGATTATACACGCGCTCGATATGTATACCGTTCCGAAACGCGAGTTTATCGATACCTTTGAGGATAGAATCCTTAAGCCTCGCGGGCTTGACTATAAAATAATGTTCACGGGCCCTACGGGCACCAACTCGGTGGAAGCCGCTCTTAAGCTTGCGCGCAAGGTAAAGAAGCGCCAGAACGTGTTCGCGCTTATGGGCGCGTTCCACGGTATGACCCTTGGCGCGCTCGCCTTAACTACCGATAAGGATTCCCGAGCGGGAGCGGGCGTATCGCTTGATAACGTCACCCACGTTCCCGCGCCGTATATGTTCGAGAATTTCGACACCGTCGCATATATGCAACGGCTTATCGACGACGACCATTCTGGTGTGGAAAAGCCCGCCGCGCTCGTTATCGAAACAGTGCAGGCTGAGGGCGGCGTATATGAGATGGGCGACGAATGGCTTCGCGCCGTGCGCGCTTTCTGCGATAAAAACGATATTCTTCTTATCGTGGACGACATTCAGGTCGGCTGCGGAAGAACGGGGCATTTCTTCTCCTTCGAGAGCGCGGGTATAAAGCCCGATATGGTCTGCCTTTCCAAGTCTATCGGCGGCTACGGAATGCCTATGGCAATAACCCTATTTAAGCCCGAGCTTGATATCTGGTCGCCCGGCGAGCATAACGGCACCTTCCGCGGAAACCAGCTTTCCTTCGTCGCCGCTAAGGCGGGGGTGGAATATATGGTCGAGCATAAGGTGGACGAGCAGGCGCGCAAGAAGGGCGAGCTAATTCGTGAATACGTCGAAAGAGAGATACTTCCGCTTGACAGCCGTCTTACCTTCCGTGGCAAGGCTATGATATGCGGAATAGACTTCTCCGCCTTCCCCGACGCGGCGCTATGCACAAAGGTTATCGCTTCCTGCTTCAAGGGCGGCGTGGTAATCGAGGCGGCGGGAAGAAAGAACGCCGTGCTGAAAATTATGGCGGCGCTTACGATTGAAGAGGACGTCCTTCTTGAGGGACTTGACATTCTTAAAAAAGCAATTAAGGAAAACCTGTAACAGATGGATTTAAAGTATTTTTCGAGGATAGTAAAGGGCGCGACGTTAAAGAAGCTAAGCGGCGTTGTGAACGACGTTCATAAGCGAACTAAGCGGGCGAAGATATCGATTTTCTTCGATATGGTTAACTGCTTTATTCGCTACGGTGCCGGCTACAAGGATTACAGCATCTTTGAATTTTACAATATGAAGCCCGCCGAGCGCGAGACCTATATGACAAGGCTTAAAAATCGCAAGCTTATTTCTATGCTCAACGACGAGAAATACTCATATATCTTTGATAAGAAGAATGTTTTCGACGAGCGGTATAAGAAGTTTTTGGGGCGCGCGGTGCTTGACCTTGACGGCGCGACAGAAGGACAGGTCGCAGAGTTCGTCGCAAACAAGGACGCGATATTCGCGAAGCCTTATTCCGGCGAGAGCGGCAAGGGTATAGAAAAGCTTTCGGTTGCAGACTTTTCGGACGCAAGCGAGCTTTACCGCTACTTAAAGGACCCCGAAAAGAACTTCGGACTAATTGAAGAGCCGATTGTTCAGCACGAGATAGCGGGCAGAATTTATCCTTGCGCCATAAACTGCTTAAGGATAGTGACCCTTGTATGGAACGGAGTGCCGTATATCATCTACGCCTGCTTTAAAATGGGCAACGGCGGGCGCTTTATAGACAACCTCGATAATGGCGGGGTTGCCTGCCACTTTGACCTTGACCGCGGCGAAATTATTGGGCGCGGACATACCCAACAGCTCGTCTGCTTTGACGAACACCCATATACGGGCATTAAGTTTGTGGGCTACAAGCTGCCATTTATGGACGAGATAAAGTCTCTCGTGCTCGCGGCGGCTATGGTAGTGCCAGAGATAAAGTATGTCGGCTGGGACGTCTGCCTTACCCCCGACGGTCCCGCGATTATAGAGGGAAATGATTTCCCCGGCTATGACTTCCCACAGCTTCCCGACCCCGACAAGCCCCGTGTAGGGCTTATAGGCAGGATAAAGAAGATTATCCCCGATTTCAAGCTTTAGGCAACGGTACAAAATTGAGGATTGCGGTGAAACTATGAAAAGAACAAGAGGAAAACGCGGCTTACTCGGCTCAATTTCGGCTATTCTTATACTCTCGCTAATCGTTCTTCTAACAAGCTGCGCGGCGCCTGAGACAGCGCAGAGCCTTATTGAGGACGCGAACGAGCTTCTTGCAAGCTACCAGTACGATAAGGCGATAGCTAAGTTCCAAAGCGCGCTTACGCTCGACGAGAACAACCTTGACGCTTACATAGGCATAGCGAAGGCGTATCTTGGCAAGAACGAGTACAAGGCGGCGGCGGATATCTACATACAGCTCGGCGACGAGCACGAGGCGGGGCTTATCTATGAAGCGCGCGGTGCAATTGACGAAGCGAAAGAGCTTTTCTGGAGCAGCTTCACCAAAACGGGCAGCCAAGCGAGCTACGATAAGTACCTTGAGTATACCGACTACGAGGTTACCTTCGTGGACGAAACGGTTGAGGGCTTTGTGCGCGAGTATCTGGGCAAGCCAGAGGGCGTTATTATGCGAAACGAGCTTAACGCCATAGACGAGGTAAGAATATACGGAGATGATTATCTCTTCTCCACTCCTCAGACCGAGAGCATAGCAAAATCCGACATATACAGCAACTACAGCGGAAATAAGCGCGCGGGCGCGGGAGACGTAGAGCAGCTTGACGACTTTATCCATTTCGCGAACCTTAAGTATCTGCTGGTTTACTACAACGACATTGACGACGTGCCGCTAAGCCTTAACGAACACCCCGTTTTAGAGTATTTGTACCTTTCATATAATTATTTAAACAACCTAACTAATGTAGCGCAGCTCAAAAATATAACACGCTTGAGTCTAACGGCGAACGGCGTTCGAAACCTTACGCCGCTTTCTGAAATGAAGCAGCTTGAGGTGCTCTACCTTCAAAAGAACAGCATAAGCGACCTTTCGCCGCTTGCTGAGCTTACAAACCTAAGAGAGCTACTGTTAAGTCAGAACAGCATACGCGACGTTACGCCGCTTGCGGGGCTTACAAGCCTCACCGACCTTTATTTAGACAACAACTACTATCTTCGCGACATAACCTCGCTAAAGACGCTCGTAAATATGGAACGCTTCGTGCTTGGCAGGACTAACGTTAAGGACTTCAGCGTTATAGCCTTTATGCCGAATATCGAGCACGACTACGTTGATTTAAGAACCGCATAAAAGAGTAAATTAAAACGCCGCCATAGGGCGGCGTTTTTTGTATTATAAAAAGTCTATGCGAACGGGTTGAAGTACCGCCCGCCGTTAACGAAGTTAAGGGTGATGGAAATGACGAGAAGCACGGCGCAGAAAACGATAGACAGATAGTCTGCGGCGAGGAACCTTCTCGACATATACCAAGTGCGCTTCTTGTTTTTGCCGAAGCCGCGAAGCTCCATAGCATTCGCGATAATCTCTATCTTGTCCATAGTTGACATAATAAGCGGGAAGATTATCTTGACCGCGCTTTTAAGCCGTTTAATAAGGTGCTCCTTCTTGCTTAGCTCTATTCCGCGCGCTTGCTGAGAAAGGGAGATATCGTGGTACTCGCGCTGGATATCGGGGATATAGCGAAGCGCGAGCGAGACGGAATAGCTTATGCGGTAGCTTACGCCTATGCGGTTAAGCGACGAGGCAAACTCGCTTGGGTTAGTCGTACAGACAAAAAGCAAGACGATAGGAATTGTGGCGAGGTATTTTAGAATTACGTTAAGGTGGTAGAAAAGCTGCTCGCTTGTTACCGTGTAGTTGCCCGCTATTTCAAAAAGGACGTGGCGCGCGCCGTATATCTCAACGCCGTGCTCGGGCGAAAAGATATAGATAAGAATATTATTCATAAGCATAAAGACAAAGGTGAACCAGAGCATAAAGCGCACGTCCTTTAGCTTTATCTTAGAAACGGCGAAGAGGATAAACGCAAGCACAGGCATAGCCGCAAGCAGCCTTGTGTCGAAGGTGGTCATAGCAGCAAGCGACCAAAGCAGCAAGCAGGTAAGCTTCGTTGCGCCCGTAAGGGAATGGATGGGAGATTTTCGCTCAATGTAGTTAAAGATATTAGTCACGCGAACGCACCTCCCTGTCGCAGTCTATAAACCGCTGAACGAAGGCGCGGGGATTGGAAAGCCCGCACCTTACCGCGAGCGCGTAAAGCGAGGTTTCTTTTAAGCTCGCTTGCTCTATCACCGCGTTGTCGGTGAGTATATTCGCGGGAGTATCGTCCGCTACCTTGCGGCTGTCATTAAAGACCACCGCTCTGTTGGAGTATTCAAGCATAAGGTGCATATCGTGGGTTATCATTATTACCGTTACGCCGCGCCGGTTAAGCTCCAAAAGGAACTCCATTATATCGGTGTAGTGGCGGTAGTCCTGACCCGCCGTAGGCTCGTCAAGAATTATTATCTCAGGGTTAATAACAAGTATCGAGGCTATCGTGACCCGCTTCTTCTGCCCAAAGCTAAGGGCGCTTACGGGCCAGTTTCTAAAGGGGTAAAGCCCGCATATCTTTAAGGTTTCCTCTACTCGTTTTGTTATCTCTTCGTCAGCTACGCCGCGGGTACGAAGACCCGTAGCTACCTCGTCGCGTATCATAGTTTCGCATATCATCTGGTTCGGGTTCTGCATAACGTAGCCGATTTTGTCCGCGCGCTCCTTAATGCTAAGCGAGGCTATATCTTCGCCGTTAAGGAGAATTACTCCCTCGCTTTGCTTTTCAAAGCCGCAGACTACCTTTGAGAAGGTGGATTTTCCCGCGCCGTTTCGCCCTACAATGCTTAATATGTCGCCTTTGTTTACCGTGAGAGTAATATCGTTAAGCGCACGCTTTCCGTTGGGGTAGGCGAAGGAAACCGCACTCGCCTCAAGCGCGGACTCGGCTTCAGCCCTTTTCGCCGCCTCGGGCGTCTCCTCAAACCATTTAGCTAACAGCTTTTTTGTCTCGCTTGAAAGCTTTACCGTTTCAATATGCGACGGCAAAAGCTCTGGGGTTATCTTCACGCCCGCGTACTTTAACGCCGTAATATAGAGCGGTTCGCGTATGCCGTTTTCTAAGAGAAGGTTACCAGAAAGCAGCTCGTCAGGGGAGCAGTCGGCAATAATTCTGCCCTCGCCCATAAGGATAACGCGGTCAACGTCGCGGTGTAGTACGTCCTCAAGGCGGTGCTCGATAATTAATACGGTGGCGTTTTTGTTTTTACTTATGTCGTCTATAAGCTCTATCGCCTGCTTGCCCGTGGCGGGGTCGAGGTTCGCGAGCGGCTCGTCGAAAAGAAGGATATTTACGTCGTCCACCATAACCCCCGCGAGCGAAACGCGCTGCTTCTGCCCGCCCGATATCTCGTGTGGCGCGTGAGCAAGGTGCTCGTCTATATCCACCTCCTTCGCTACTTCAAGCACACGGCGTTTAATCTCGTCTACCGCTACCACGTCGTTTTCAAGCGCAAAGGCTATGTCCTCAGCGACAGTCATTCCGATAAACTGCCCGTCAGAATCCTGAAGCACCGTGCCGACCTTCTTTGAAATGTCAAAGATAGAAAGCTTCTTTGTGTCCTCGCCGCATATTTTAAGAGTGCCCGTCTTTTCGCCGAAATACGCCTGCGGGATAAGTCCGTTAATGCAGTGGGCAAGGGTAGACTTTCCGCAGCCCGACGGACCGCAGATAAGCACCTTTTCGCCCTCATATATTGTAAGGTTTATATCGTAGAGCGTAGGCTTTTCCTGCGCGTCGTACTTAAAACCGAAATTTTCAAATTCAATTACTGGCTTTTTCAAGTTAGCATCTCCGAAATTTTTGTTAAATAAAGGCGGACGAAACGTCCGCCTTTATTGTCGCTGAAATAAAAAGAATTATTTCTCTTCCTTAAGGCTGCCGCTCTTCGGCTTCGCCGCGGCATAAGCGAGGCAAAGAAGTGTGCCGATAACCGCTGTGGTGACGATATTCGCCGCGCACGCTACCGCGCCCTGTACAAAGACTTTGTCCGCAGGCTCGGCGTAAATAAGAATATCAAGGACGGGCGCTACGCCTATCCACGCTACTACGTTAGCAATGACCTGGAAAAGGTTGAAGCGAAGGATGCTCTTGATTCCGAACTGCTCTCTTCCTATAGCAGTTTTCTTGGAAACAAGACCCATAATGAAGCCCGCTACGCCCGAAGCGATAACCCAGCTCCACCATATTCCCCAACCGTAGGAGAAGTCTATGAGTGTGTGACCGATAAGACCGATAAGAAGACCCGCAATCGGTCCGAAGAGGCACGCCATAAAGCCCAAAAGACCGTACTGAATGCTAATTGTGGTGTTAGGTACGGGGCTGGGAATGGCGACGAAGCGACCGAGTACGAAGAAGAGAGCCGCGCCGATACCGATGGCAACGATAGTTACTACAGGTGACTTTTTCATTATTTATCTCCTCTGTTTAATTTTTATGTAAAACGAATACTCGTTTTAGCATCAGAAATTTACGGGCGCTTTTTTAAGGGTAATGTGCCAGCTGTTGCCCGTGCCTATGTTGTACGCTTTTGTAAAGGAGCCTTGATTTATTGCTATAGCCATACAATCGAGCGAGTTTACATAAACGAGTGGCTCGCCGACGTATACGTCCGCAAAGGATTTTGCGAAAACAAGGAAGTTGCGGTAAAGGGTACGGGTGTCGTTGTCTATCCTAACCTCCACCCTGTCGCCGTGTACTATTCCGAGCGAAAGAAACATCTCGCGGGGGATATTGGTCCAAAGGCTTCCGAAGCGAACGTCTAATACGTCAATGGTGCCGGTTACCGCCCCGTTCTCGTTTGTGGGTGGAATTACGGGCAGCTCTACTACGCTTTCTACGCTTACTTCGGGACCGACACCCTCAAAGCTTATTATGCCGCTCGCGAGCCGTGCGCCCGTAAAGGCGTATACGTCCCGCCCGTGGAAGGTGTAGCTTTCGCCCGAGTTCGGCAAACGGTTAACCCCCTCGTCAATTACCCTCGCCGACTCAATACCTACAAGCCGCTTTATATGGGTGAGGGTACCGTTGTCAGGGGTGACTATATAATGCGAGTCCGCCGTCCTTGCGACTATGCTTCTGCGCGTAGAGCCGACACCCGGGTCTACGACCGAAACAAACACCGTGTTCGGCTTCCAGTAGGAAACGGTCTGAATAAGACGATAGCTCGCCTCCCAGATATTATATGGCTCTATCTCGTGGGTTAAATCGAATATATCAAGCTTCGGCTCTACACCGTAGGCAACGCCGTACATAGCGCTTACCGCCCCGTCCGCCGTGCCGAAATCTGTCTGAAAAACTAACGGCTCCATAACAATTCCTCCGATAATGTATATATTTTAATATTTACGTTTTTTTATGTCAATGAGTACAATTGCCCAAACCGTGCAAAAACGGGAAATAAGTGAGATTCTACAAGCAGATCAAGCTTTTATTGGATATCTTAACAAGGAAAGGGTATCACTAAACAAATCAAAGGGCTCGGCGTAGTTAGGCGCGAAAATCTCTTAATCGAGAAAAGTCGGCAAACAAATTGAAAGAGGTAACGCCGCCAAAAGGCGGCGTTTGTATACACTGTTATGTGTTCAAGTTACATTTATTGCGCTTCCGCTGTCGATACTGATGCGGACACTTCCTTTGGCTTAAACAGGGAGTTTGCTCCATCGACTATACAGACAAGCCCCACCGCCGCTACGGAGATATATAAGCCGAGTTGGTTTATCGGCTGTCTTCTTCCCGATTCCCACAATAGCATAAAGATATAGAAACCGACTAGCGACAGGTATGGCGCAAAATGGTTGATAATACCCGCTTTGCGCTTTATCAGAGCGCAAAGCGCGCCAACAATACCGAGAAGATAAAAGGAGAGGTAAACCGTCTGGCTCGCGTAGATATAGGCTGTGTGAAGCGAGCCGTTCTCGCGGACTATCTCATAAATCGGATGCTCGGGATTTTCGGGCTCCATACATAAAAGATAGTCGATATTATAGTCGCCGATTCCAAAGGTAAAACAGGTTTTTCGGTGGAGAAGCATACGGTAACCTCTTGGTCCCATCATAAACAGGCGTAGCTTTATCTCCTCAAGGTTTAGCTTGGTTCTTTCGCTTACCCCGCCGACCGAACAGGTAATTTCCCACTCGTCCTCGCTATTGTACTCCCCGTTGCCCTTTAAGCCCATCATAAGCCAGTGGGTGACGGGCATACCCTCGGAAACCTCCCGCTCTTTGTCAATAACAATATGATAAGCGTACTGCTTGAAGCCGAAGGTGGTTATTACCAGCGCGACAGCCACAACCGCGAGACGCTTAACGACCTCGGAAAACTTCATCGTCAGAAGCATCTCAAGCACTACGGCGACGAGCAGTATTAACACGGTAGCCTTAATCTTCGCGCCTATCGCTAAAACAACACCCGCGCCGAGATAGGTAACTATTCTTTTTACCGAGCGGCTTTGCGTTTTACCTATTTCAAAAAGATAAAGCGCTAGTGGAATAACTCCCGCGGAATAGGTATCCGTATAGGCAACGGAGGATTGAAAGTAGACGGGCAGATAGCTTAAGAATAGAAGTAGCGAAACGAGAGCGGACTTGCTTCCAAAAGCCTTTTCGAGGTATAGGAAGGTGAAAAGAATGATGGAAGAAAAGATAAGATGCCCATTGATTATTGCCGCTTCATAGTAAGCCGTTATCCCGAAAAACCTCAGTATTCTGAAGAAAAGCTGAAATATAAGAAAAAGACCGGAATTGTTTTGGTAATGGTGGTAATACCATTCATAACCCTCGAACTCCTCGGAAAGCGGATTTTCAGCGTAAACCATCGCTCCGTTCAAAACCTTTCCGTAATCATGCGAGGCGGTTTGCTTCGTCACGAAGCCGACGTATAGCTGAACCAAAAAAATGACAACTAAGGCAATAATAAGAAACAGATATCGGTGTTTTACTACCTGCTCCCTGTTTTTATATCCAATTAGTCCGATAAACGCGCAGAACACGGAATAAACGATAGGCGCGGTGGCCTGAAAAACAACATTTAAGGTGTAAATGTTATCAAAGGCAATTTGTATGTACATTAACAGAAAGACTATGACAAAGACAGATAGCAAAATAAAAGACAGATAGCTGAAAGGCTTCTTTTCGGTTAGTTTCATTCTTCCTCGCCCCTTAATACTAAATTTTTCTTTTGAACATAGTATACCATAAAATTCAAAAAAACATAGTATGTATATAAAAAATTAAATATTATTGGCTCAATATGCCGAAATGGCTTGACAATAGGCGTAAAAGCATATATAAATAATTTTATATAGTTCACATATTAACGACAAGAGGGTAACCGAAGATGCGAAAAGACGGACGGCGGTTAAAAACCGTACAGCCTATGTATCAGGTGGCGGCACACATTATGGACAAGCGCTGCGACTCGATGAACATGATTAAAATTCATATCCCGCTTGAGCCTATGCAGAATTACCTTAACGAAAAGCGCAAGGAGGACAGAAAGATATCCCATCTCGCGCTTGTAATAGCGGCTTATGTCCGCACCCTCGCGGAGTACCCGCTTTTGAACCGTTTTGTAGTAAACAAGTGCATCTACGCGCGTAACGAGGTCGCCATAGGTATGGTTGTTCTAAAGCCGGGCGAGCTTGAAGGCACAATGAACAAGATGTACTTTGACCGCGCGAATACTATCTTCGACGTGCAGAAGATACTTGACGACTATGTCGAGCAGAACCGCGGAGCTGGCGACACCAACTCAACGGACAACCTTATAAAAACGCTACTGAGCATTCCCGGGCTCTGCCGCTTGGGCGTAAACCTGTTTAAGTGGGCGGATAACCGCGGAATTCTTCCGCGAAGCATAATACAGGCGAGCCCTTTCCATTGCACAATGACGATAACCAACCTTGCGAGCATACGCACGAACTATATCTACCACCACGTTTACAATTTCGGCACCACGACGATGATAATGGCGCTCGGCAACGCCGAGGAGGTACCGCACCGCAAGCAGGGCGAGATAGTCCACGAGAAGTGCATTCCCGTCGGCATAGTGATGGACGAGCGCATCTGCTCGGGCTCCCTTTACGCCGCCGCCTTCAAGCGCATGGAGCAGTACTACAAGAACCCAGAACTACTTGAAGCGCCCCCCGAGAAGGTAGTGGAGGATATTCTCTAAATAAGAACAGTAAAGCGGCGGTACGTTGTACCGCCGCTTTAATACTTGTGTTTCCTGCACTACTTTGATACAATGCACCATTTTCTGCCGTCGGCGAGCT
>CAYWJF010000015.1:0-31519 GCA_964458545.1 uncultured Oscillospiraceae bacterium
ACGGGAACAAGGCTACCGTGTGCATTTTGTATTAAACTCGTGTCCTTCTCCAAAAGACACCGTTGTGGTGTCTTTTTTATTATGATTCGAAGCCTGATAGCACTTTACGTTAAGAATACGGTCAGCTTTAACCAGAAATTATAATTCATAAAACGACTCAAATATACTTCTTAATCACAACGCAAAGCCTACCCTTTTTCGTGTTTTTCGCCACGCCCTCGTAAACGAAGCGTCCCTTACCTCTCACCGAGATTATTTCGCCCGCCTCGGGAAGATACGTCAGCTTTTCGATTAGTTTTGAATTAGCAAAACACAAGCCTCTTTCGATAAAATCTTGCGCGGCGGAACGTGAAAGAGAAAAGGCGGCGGCAATAATTGAATCTATCCTTTCCGACTGAATAATTACTGTCGTTTCTTCAAGTTTTTCTTCTCTAACGTTCGGTAAAGCTTCACAAATAGAACAGGTAATATTGGTGTGCTTTATCTTAACAAGATTTTGACAGATGAATTCAGCCGATTTATCAAGGCAAAGAATATATCCGCAGTTTTCTTCTACTACTATATCCCCTATTAGCTCACGCTTTATGCCAAGTGACATTAAAGCGCCGAGAAAATCCCTGTGCGAAAGCTCGTCGCTGAATTTTTGGGCTTTTGGTTCAGCTTTAATCACAACGATAGGATAACCTTCCTCATAGCTCGCTTCGCCGAAGCGAGCTATCTTTCTTTCAGCCGAGGGAAAACCGCCGAAAAACTCGTATCTGCTTACAAGCGTTCGTTTCAAGCGATATATTATATCCTGTTCCGAAAGCGATAGAAACGAGGTGTATGTATATATGCCGCGATTGTATGCCCGTTCTGAAAGCTCCAACATACGCCGCTTAAATAACTCTTCGTCAAAATCCGACATATATATTCCCTCTTTGCAAAATAATAAAAAGTATATATAATTATATCATATTCGAATTATCTTTACAGCGAGCAGAAAAGAAGAAATGATAGAATTAAATGAGAGCCAATATAATCTTGCTGAACCTATTGCCGTAAGCTTTACTGAAGACTCAGTTTTTATTAACTCTGTACTTAACGGCGGCGGGTTTGGAAGAGTCTTTATCGACAACTTAGAAGCACCTACCTCGGCGCTCGTCTGGCATCGCTGTGGCTTCGCGTATATCTGCGGTAAGCCGAGCGAATGTTTTCTAAACGAAATAGTTTCGCTACTTTATGAAAAATTCGAGCCAAACCAAAGACGTTTTCGTCTGCACCTTTACAGTAAAGCTACCGCCGAATTTTTCAACAGCTTAAGTGGACTTAAAATTTGGACGCAGCAGGTCTTTTCGCTTAATAAAAGTAAACTTGTACCACATTACAAGCGACTCGCTGACGGCTATACACTTAAAGAAGCGGAGCTTTGCGATATAGAGGGGTTCAGCGGAAAAATCACACCCTCCTTCTCTTGGGCTTCAAACGAACAATTTATACGAGAAGGTAAGGCATTTTGCGCAATTTATAATAATAAGGTCGCGGCAATGGCTTTTACCTGCGCTTTCGGCGGAAAGATTGTAGATATAGGTATAGAAACCGCCGCTGAGCACCGAGGTAAGGGGCTTGGAAAGGCTGTGGCATCTAAACTCGCCGAATATCTTTTAGATAACGGTTATTCCCCCGTCTGGCGCTGCGCAGAAAGCAACCCCGCCTCACGCGGTATTGCCGAAGCGGTCGGTTTCCTTTTCGAAAGCGAACATAACGTATATATGAAAGAGCCACAATAAACAAGAAATATTGGAGAATACAATGAAAACACCGATTACTCTTTCTGAAAAAGATAGAGAAAACATTATTAATTACATTAATAAAGAGCCCGAATATAATATTTTTATCTACGGAGATTTATACAACGTCGGCGTCTGCAACGACCCTGTTACCACCTATGCGTTTATGAAGGGCAATGACTACGACTGTATACTTTTAAAATACTTCGACAACTATGTTATGTACTCCGATAGAGAAGATTTTGATTCAGCCGCTGTCGCTGAATTCCTAAAAGGCAGAGAAACCGACTGCATAAGCGGCAAATACTCAGTAGTTGAAAAGCTTGCACCGTATTTTCCAAGCCTTAAGCTTTCTGAGACCTATCTTAGCAGTTGTGAAAAGGTAATCTTCAATTACTCTTTACCGAAGGACGTTACCGTAAAGCGGCTTCTTCCCGAAAACGCAAAGGATATTGTTGAAATGTTCAAGAGCATCGAGGGTTTTGCTGAGGGTCAAGCTGATAAGGAGACTGACAGAATTGAGGAGCTTGCATACGGCATAGAAAAGAACGGAGATATCGGCTACGGTGCTTTTTTGAACGGTGAGATGATTAGCGTCGCAAAGACTACCGCCGAAAACGATATAAGCGCTATGGTAGTGGGCGTCGCGACAAAGAAGGAATACCGCAAGCGTGGATACGCCTCAGCTATGGTGGCGCACGTTTGCGAAGAAAGCCTCTCGCTCGGCAAAAGATTCGTCTGTCTTTTCTATGATAACCCCGAAGCGGGTAAAATTTACAGAAAAATCGGCTTTAAGGAGATTGGAAAATACGCAATGCTTAAATAATCGTTATTGTATTGCAAAAATATGTGGGAATGCGTATGAATAAATTTTTCGGAAAACTATTAAAAGGGCTTTTCAGCCAGCTTACCTTCGTTTGTATAATTCTTTTAATACAAGCGGGTATCTTTATCTATCTTACATCAAGTATCTATTCCGTCGAGATTAGATTAGCTTTATATGTTGTAAGCGCTATAGTTGTGGTTTATATAGTAAACGGCACATATTCACCGAGCTATAAGCTGTCTTGGGTTATTCCTATACTTATCTTCCCTGTTTTCGGCGGTCTACTTTTTATTCTTTTGAAGCTTCAGCGTCCAAGAAAGAAGAGTATAGAGCGAATTAACCGTATAGCCGCGGAGAGCGCTTCGGCTTTAGCGCAGGACGAAACGGTAGAAAAACGCCTTTCTATAGAAAGCGAGCATTTTGCGTCCTCAGTTCGCTATATGAACAGTTGCGCGGGCTGTAGCGTTGTGAAAAATACCGCCGTTACCTACTTTCCTTCTGGCGAGGAGCTATGGCCCGTGCTTCTTACAGAGCTTCGCAAGGCGAAGAAGTATATTTTTATTGAGTTCTTCATTATCCGCGAGGGCGAGTTTTGGAACAGCGTGCTGGACGTACTCACCGAAAAGGTGGCAGAAGGTGTAGACGTACGCGTGCTTTACGACGGTGTCGGAAGCATCTCTACGCTACCCCACAACTATTATAAGAAGCTTGAAAAGCTGGAAATAAAAGCAAGGGTTTTTAACCCATTTGTGCCACTTCTAACCGTTTCGCAGAATAACCGTAACCACAGAAAGATAGTATCTGTGGACGGTAAGGTAGCCTTTAACGGCGGCATTAACCTCGCGGACGAATACGTCAACCGTGAGAACCGTTTCGGCTATTGGAAGGACACGGGCGTAATGCTAAAGGGTGACGCTGCCTATAACTTCACCGTTATGTTTCTTCAAATGTGGCAGTTTACTGACGAAAGCAAGAACACGGCTATAGACTATCTCAGCTACAAGCCGAAGCACTTTAACGTTGAGCCATCAAAAAGAGCGGGATATGTTCTTCCCTACTGCGACCACCCTATCGACGACGAGAATATAGGCGAATTTGTCTATCTTGATATAATAAATAACGCGACAAACTATCTTTATATAACGACGCCTTATCTTATTATTGACGACACTATGTACAGAGCGCTGCATAACGCCTCTAAGCGTGGCGTGGACGTAAAGATAATTATTCCGCAAAACCCTGACCATTGGTACGCTTATTATGTAACCGAAGTGTACAGCATTGACTTAATTAAAGCGGGTATTGAGATATACAAGTATACGCCCGGCTTTATCCACGCAAAGTCAGTTGTAAGCGATAACGATGTTGCGGTAGTCGGCAGTATAAACTTTGATTACAGAAGCCTTTACCTTCATTACGAATGCGCAACGCTTATGTATAAGGACGAGGCGGTAGACGAGGTTTATAAGGACTTCAATTCCACGCTTCTACAGTGCGACAAGATGACCGCGGAAAAGCTTAAGAAGGTCAATATTTTCAAAAAGCTTCTTCGTGTGTTTTTAAAGCTTTTTGCGCCGCTTATGTAAATAAACAAAAGTCGTTTAGCGTTGCTAAACGGCTTTTGTTATTGGGAGAATTCTTCGCATTCTATATAAAATCGAAAACTTTAACCTTGCTAAACGGCTTTTGTTATTGGGAGAATGCTTCGCATTCTCTTTTAAATCGAAAACTTCACCCTTACTAAATGACTTTTGATATAGGGAGAATGCTTCGCATTCTATTTATAAAAAACACCGCTCGTTTTTGTTCGAGCGGTGTTTTTAGGAATTAATTCTATACTATTTCTATTCTCTTTCTTTCTGGCTCCTTCGGCTCAAGTTTCGGCATTGTAAGCTCAAGCACGCCGTTATTGTACTGTGCCTTAATATCCTCGGTGTTTACTCCGCTTACGTCAAAGCTTCTTGAATACGAACCGCTGTAGCGTTCGCGACGAACGAAGTTTTTGTCCTTTTCTTCTTTCTCTTCGTTGTGTGAGGCTGAAACGGTAAGCACGTCCTTGTCGATATCAATGCTGATATCCTCTTTCTTGAAGCCCGGAAGCTCCGCTTCAATTGTATAGCTGTCGCCGTTATCCTTAATATCGGTCTTAAAGCCATACAGGGATTTCGAGAAGCTGTTAGTCATATAATCGTTCTCGAAATCATCGAAGAATTTGTTTAGCATAGAGTTTCTCGCTCTTTCAAAGGGCATTAGTTCAAACATAATAGTTACCTCCGTATATATTATTGTTGTTTTGATATGTTTTATGTGGTTGAGCTTTTCTCAACTCACAGCTATAATATAGTTTTGTATTATGAACATTGTTTTATGTATTTGTTAATATTGTATTAATTGTTGGCACTCATTATTATATTGTGCTAATTCTGCGTAGAAAAAAGGCGCCGATAAATCGGCGCCTTTGAAATATTTTTGAATTAACTATTAAAATACGCCCTGCGCGAGCATTGCGTACGCAACCTTCTTGAAGCCCGCGATGTTTGCGCCCGCTACGAGGTTTCCGTCCATACCATATTCCTTAGCCGCGTCAAACGCCGCATGGAAGATGTTAACCATAATGCCGTGAAGCTTCGCATCTACCTCTTCAGCGGTCCACGAGTATCTCATAGAGTTCTGGCTCATCTCAAGACCAGAAGTAGCAACACCGCCCGCATTCGCAGCCTTAGCGGGTCCAAAGAGTACGCCCGCCTTCTGAAGCTTCTCAACAGCCTCAGGTGTGCTCGGCATATTAGCGCCCTCGCATACAGCGATTACGCCGTTCTTAATAAGAGCGTCGGCACCTGCGCCGTCCAGCTCGTTCTGTGTAGCGCAAGGGAGCGCAACGTCGCATTTCGTGTTCCATATTCCCTTGCAGCCCTCAGTAAAGGTAGAGCCGCTTACGCGCTTTGTGTATTCAACTATTCTCGCACGCTCAACCTCTTTTATCTGCTTCATTACCGCGAGGTCGATTCCCTTCTCGTCCACTATGTAGCCCGATGAATCGCTCATAGCAATAACCGTTCCGCCAAACTGTGTCGCCTTTTCTGCCGCGTATATCGCAACGTTGCCGCTGCCCGAGATAACAACCTTCTTACCCTTAAAGCTGTCATTCTTCATACATTTAAGAGCTTCTTCGGTGAAATAGCAAAGACCATAGCCTGTCGCCTGAGTTCTTACAAGCGAGCCGCCGTATGTTAGCCCCTTACCTGTTAATACTCCTACAAATTCGTTACGAAGCCTCTTGTACTGTCCGAAAAGGAAGCCAATTTCGCGCGCGCCTACGCCGATATCTCCCGCAGGTACGTCGGTGTCTGCGCCAATATGCTTGGAAAGCTCGGTCATAAAGCTCTGGCAGAAGCGCATAATTTCGCCGTCTGATTTTCCCTTCGGGTCGAAATCACTGCCACCCTTGCCGCCGCCCATAGGAAGGGTGGTAAGGCTATTCTTAAATATCTGCTCGAAGCCTAAAAACTTGATAACGGAAGCGTTAACGGAGGGGTGAAGGCGAAGACCACCCTTATACGGTCCGATAGCGGAGTTAAACTGTACGCGGAAGCCACGGTTTACCTGCACCTTACCAGCGTCGTCTACCCACGCCACGCGGAACTGGAAGAACCTTTCGGGTTCAACTAATCTTTCGATAATTCCGTTCTTCTCGTAAGCAGGGTTCTTTTCAATTACTGGCTCGAGGGACTCAAGCACCTCGTAAACAGCCTGCTGAAACTCAGGCTCGCTCGCGTTGCGCTTGCAAACGGTTTCGTATACGCCGTTTAAATAAGCATTTTTCATTTATTCTTTCACTCTCTTTCAATAAAAGTATACTTAATTATATTTCTTGCTCAATTCAATTGCAATGTTTTTTTGTTTCTTTTTTGGCTTTTAATAACATTTTTGTTGTTTACACAAAAACTTTTATATCTTTTGCCGCTTTTAAGTGCTAAATTGATAAATCACATAATTTTGCTGTTAAATTCATAGTAGTTGTGATATAATTTTAAGGCAAGTCGGCCGGATGGCAGCGCACCGAAAGGTGTGAGGAAAGTCCGAGCTCCACAGGGCAGAATAGCTGTTAACGACAGCCGAGGGCGACCTCAGGGATAGTGCAACAGAGAGATACCGCCCGATTTATCGGGCAAGGGTGGAAAGGCGAGGTAAGAGCTCACCGGCGCGCTGGCGACTGCGCGGCCATGTAAACCCTATTCGGAGCAACACCGACGAAGACTATCGCTTGCCCGGCGCGTCTTTAGGAGTGGCTTGAGCCGTATGGCAACATACGGTCGAGATAGATTGTCATCTAAGACAGAACTCGGCTTATAGACCGACTTGCATTATATGTAAAAGATGGACGGTTTCCCCGTCCATCTTTTTTATACAATGAAATACTATCAGGTATTTGATTAATGATTATGACTTCATAATCAATCGCATTAGAAGAAGCATTACAGTACCGGGAACACCGAGAAGCGCCGTTAGCGCCACGGTAACATAATTCACGGCAACATAAACGCCCGTAATCGAGGAAAGACTGTTTACCGCCATAAAGGAAGCCACCCCGAATAGCGAGGTCTTCAGAGCGCTTACAAAAGGTTTTTTATGCTTCGAAAAATGCTTTGCATAGATAAATAGTATTGCCGCGAGCACCGCAAAGAAAAGGTATCTCATATTCATCCCCCGTAAGAAACATATGCGAAAGGGTGGGTAAATATTAAAGCCGAGAGCATTCGCTCTCGGCTTTTGAGATAAAACAGACTATTCGGCGTCAGCGTCCGCTGTACCCTCCGCGTCGGTAGAAGAAAGGATATCGTTAATAACCTTATCGGGGTCTTCCGCCGAGGGGTTAGAGGAAAGCGCAACGATATTCACCGCAAGCGTTACAATAAAGAACACAACAGCAAGTACCTTTGTAATTTTAGCAAGCTTTTTGTCGGATTCTTTACCCTTTTCGCGTCCGCCAGTAGCGCCGCCCATAATAGCTCCGGAAAGCCCGTCGCCTTTTCCGCTTTGAAGCATAACCGCCAAAACTATAAGAACGCTTGTAAGGAGCAATGTCGCTCCAGCTATAATTTCAAGAACTGTCATTTAAATCTTCCTCCAAATATCAGTGCAACAAAGCTAATGATATCACATAATATTTCAAAAATCAACTATAAAAGTGAAAGCTGTTCGGCAATATCCTCTTCACGAACAATTGCCCCCGCGGCGGGAAGATTACGGGTTCTGTAGCGGTGCGGAGCTTCTAATTCAAGCTCGGACGCGTCGGTAATCTTTGTTATCTTATGACCCTTTTTTAGGGTCATAACGTTTACACCGAGGGTATCCTTCGTCTGCTTTAACGGAATAAGAGCGCTGTTTACAAGCAGCATCCTTCCCGCGCTTGAGAATACGGCATATTCCCTCTCATCAACCGAGCTTATTGCCGCGACAAGCTCACTTTTGTCGCAGTAAGCCTTCATAAGGCGTTTTCTGTTAAGCTTTGTTTCAAATAGAGCCAGCGGGATTCTTGCAACCTTTCCGTTTTCGTAGAAATAAAGCACGTTGCCCTTGTAGTCGTCGGTCAAAAGCATAGCAACCGGCGTTTCCGTCTCGTCCATATCAAGCTTGTTCGCTACATAGTCGCCTATAACGCTCGCCTTGCACTCATCAAAATCAGCTACTCGACATTTATAAGCGTTACGTTGGTTCGTAAGAAATATAAGGTTAGCGTCGTTCTTGCATTCGGCGGAAAAGATAATCTCGTCGCCCTCTTTAAGCTTATGCTCTCCGCCCATTCTAAGGGAAAGCGGAGTAATCTTTTTAAAGTACCCTTCCTTTGTAAAGAAGACATTTACAGTATAATCGGGAATAGTCTCCTCTTCCTCGACGTAATCCTCTACCGCTTCGTATATTATGCGGGTTTTTCTCGGTTGAACAAATTTTTTCGCAACCTCTGCTTGCTCCTGCATAATTACCTTATCAACAAGCTTTTCGTTTCCGAGAACCTCTTTTAGCTCCGCTATATCCTTTTTTAGTCCCTCGCGTTCCTCAATGCGGTTGGTTATATACTCTCTATTAAGATGACGCAACTTTATTTCAGCAATATAGTTCGCCTGTATCTCGTCAATTGCGAAGCCTATCATAAGGTTCGGGATAACCTCCTTCTCCTCCTTGGTTTCGCGGATAATCTTTATTGCTTTGTCTATATCAAGCAGCAACGCCGCAAGACCCTCGAGAAGATGAAGCCTGTCCTCCTTGCCCTTAAGCTCAAACGCCGTTCTTCTTTTTACACAAGCGCGGCGGAAATTGGTCCATTCGCGCAGTATCTCGCGCACGCCCATAAGCCTCGGCGCGCCGTTAATAAGCACGGTAAAGTTGCAAGAAAAGCTGTCCTCAAGCGGAGTCATCTTGAAAAGCTTGTTCATAAGCTTTTCCGCGTCAGTACCGCGTTTTAGGTCCAGAGTAAGGCGTAAGCCCTTAAGGTCGGTTTCGTCGCGCATATCGGCAAGCTCTTTTACCTTGCTTGTTTTCACAAGCTCTGTAAGCTTGTCCATTATTGCCTCAATAGTTGTTGAGGGTGGTATCTCGGTTATTTCAATTCTGTTGCCGTTTTTTATATATTCCCACTTTGAGCGAAGCTTAAAGGAGCCCCTACCCGTTTCATAAATCTCTCTTGTTGTCGCTTCGTCATATATTAGGTCGCAGCCACCTGGAAAATCGGGAGCCTTAAGCGTTGCTACTATATCGTGGTTAGGGTTCTTAATAAGTGCTACGGTTGTTTCGCATACCTCCGCAAGGTTAAACGGGCATATCGCGCTTGCCATTCCTACCGCTATACCGATATTAGAGTTCACAAGTATCGTCGGGAAGGTCGCGGGAAAAAGCGTAGGCTCTTTAAGAGTGTTGTCGTAGTTATCGACGAAATCAACGGTATCCTTATTTATATCAGAAAAAAGCTGACCACATATTTCGGTAAGCTTAACCTCGGTATACCTCGGCGCGGCGAACGCCATATCACGGCTGTAGCTCTTACCGAAGTTACCCTTTGAGTCAACATACGGGTGTAAAAGCGTTTCGTTACCGCGGGAAAGGCGCACCATAGTTTCGTATATAGCCATATCGCCGTGGGGGTTAAGCTTCATAGTCTGCCCCACCACGTTCGCCGATTTTGTACGCGCGCCGTTAAGCAGCCCCATAAGGTACATTGTATAAAGTAGCTTTCTGTGCGAAGGCTTAAAGCCGTCTATTTCAGGCAACGCACGGGATACAATAACACTCATAGCGTAGGGCATATAGTTTTCGCGTATGGTATCGACTATGGGCGTCTCCACCATCTCTCCCGCACCCGCTATTTCTACGCCTTCGATAATACCCGTTTTATTCAATTCTTTATCGTTCTTCTTAGCCAAAGAGGTTTCCTCCGTTACTGTTCACTTGTGCTTTCTTGTCTATCAGCTTACGTCCAGTTCGTCCATATATTCTGTGCCGTGCTGAGCAATATAATCTTTTCTTCCCGAAAGGTTGTCGCCTAAAAGCAGGTCGAACATTTCCGAGGTCTCCTTCGCTTCCGACGGAGTTACTCGAATTAGCCTTCTCGTCTCTGGGTTCATGGTGGTCATCCACATCATATCCGGTTCATTTTCACCGAGTCCCTTTGAACGCTGAACGGTATATTTTTCGTTACTAATCTTAGCGAGTATATCTGTCTTCTCCTGCTCTGTATACGCAAAGTAGGTCTTACTCTTTGTCGCTATTTCAAAAAGCGGAGACTCCGCTATAAACACATACCCTTCACGTATTAGCGTAGGAGTAAGTCTAAAAAGCATAGTAAGGATTAGCGTTCTAATTTGGTAACCGTCAACGTCCGCATCGGTACAGATTATTACCTTGTTCCAGCGCAGGTTTTCAAGGTTGAAGTTTGATAAATCCTTATTCGCTTTCGACTGCACCTCAACGCCACAGCCAAGCACCTTTAAAAGGTCTGTTATTATATCGTTCTTGAATATCTTGTCGTATTCCGCTTTCAAGCAGTTAAGTATCTTTCCGCGTACTGGAATAATTGCTTGAAATTCCGCGTCTCTTCCCTGCTTACAAGCGCCAAGAGCCGAATCGCCCTCAACAATATAGACCTCACGGCGGTCAATATCCTTTGTACGGCAATCTACAAACTTGTTAATTCTGTTTGTAAAATCGCTGTTCGTCTGTAGCGTTTTCTTAAGGTTAAGCCTTGTTTTTTCAGCGTTCTCTCGGCTACGTTTGTTAATTAACACCTGATTTGCTATCTTGTCGCCGTCAAGCTTGTTTTCTATGAAATATATTTCAAGGCTGTGCTTCAGGAATTCGGTCATAGCCTGAGCGATAAACTTATTTGTTATAGACTTCTTTGTCTGGTTCTCATAGCTCGTTACTGTGGAAAAAGAGGATGACACAAGCACAAGGCAGTCCTCAACATCAGCGAAAGTAATCTTCGTTTCGTCTTTTTTATAAAGCTTTTTTTCCTTGATTAGAGCGTCTATTTGATTGACGAACGCGAGCTTAACCGCCTTTTCAGGCGAACCGCCATGCTCAAGCCAGCTGCTGTTATGGTAATACTCAAGCTTGTTTACTTTGTTTGAGAAGCAGACGGCGAAGGACATCTTCACCTTATAGTCAGGCATATCTTCTCGGTCTCTGCCCGTCCTTTCACCCGACCAAAGCTGTACGGGCGTAAGCGTCTCCTCGCCCGCGAACTCGTTAACATAATCAGCTATACCGTTCTCGTAAAAGAAGGTTTTTGTCTCGAATTTATCTTTAGATATCTCGCGCTTAAATTCAAAGGTTATTCCCGCGTTTACGACAGACTGACGTTTAAGCGTTTCTTCGAAATACTCGTCCTGTATGTCTATATCGGTAAAAACATTCAAATCGGGCAGCCAGTGTATACGGCTCCCCGTCTTTTTTCTTGTCGTCGCTTCTTTAATCAGCTCGCCCTTTGGGTTTCCTTTTTCAAAGTGAAGCTCATATCTAAAGCCGTCACGGAAGATTTCCACATCCATATAACGCGAGGAATACTGTGTGGCGCACATTCCGAGTCCGTTTGTTCCGAGCGAATACTGATAGTTTGTGCCCATTAGGTTGTTGTATTTTCCGCCCGCGTACAGCTCGCAAAAAAGAAGCTTCCAGTTGTACTCCTTCTCTTTGCTGTTATAGTCAACAGGTATTCCGCGCGCGAAATCCTCTACCTCGACAGAGTGGTCGAGATACTTTGTTATAATAATTCTGTCGCCGTAGCCCTCTCGCGCCTCGTCAAGGGAATTGGAGATAATCTCGAAAACCGATTGCTGACAGCCCTCAATCCCGTCCGAGCCGAAGATAACCGCAGGGCGCTTTCTTACTCGGTCCGCGCCCTTAAGCGACTTAATGCTCTCGTTTGTATACTGTGTATCGTTTGCGTTGCTTTTCGCCACTTCTTTTCTCCTTGACTGAATTGCTCATTAATACAAATTATAATTTATTATAACATAGTAAAAAATCAAAAAAAAGTGTTTCCCGCGCATTTTTCGGCGTGGGAAACACAATATTTTGTGTGTAAAGTTGTTGATATTTACAGCACTATTCCGATTTTTCGTCCTTGGGTTTCTCCGTAGTTTTCTTTTTAACGGATACACTTTTCTTTATCGGCTTAGTTTCTTGTGCTGTGTCTTCGCCTGCTTCAGTTTTGCTCTCACTCTTTTCCTTTTTGTTCTTGATACCCTCAACAAGCTTTTTGAAATCCTCGCTGTCAAGCTTCTCGTTTTCAAGAAGAGCGTTCGCTACCTTTTTAAGCAAGCTCATATTCTTCTTAAGAATATTTTCGCATTTAATATAGCTTTCTTCAACAATCTTCTTTATCTCCTTATCTATATCAGTAGCGAAATGCTCTGAATAGTTTCTGGAGGTAGTAAAGTCGCGTCCTAAGAAGACCTCGTCGTGGTCCTCGTAAACAACAGGACCGAGCGTATCGGAGAAGCCGTATTTTGCTACCATTGCGCGAGCAATAGAAGTCGCACGGGAAAGGTCGGTTGACGCGCCCGTGGAAACATCGTCAAGCACAAGCTGTTCCGCAACACGACCGCCAAGAAGCGTAACTATCTCGTTAACCATCTCATTTTTTGTCTTGAAGCTTCTGTCCTCTTCGGGAAGAGACATAGTAAAGCCGCCCGCCATACCGCGCGGTATTATTGAGATTTGGTGTATAAGCTTATCGGGAGTTGCGAAATAGGTCGCGATAGCGTGACCCGCCTCGTGGTAAGCGGTAAGCTTCTTTTCAGCCTCGCTTACGACCTTTGACTTCTTTTCGGGACCAGCAATAACCTTAATACTTGCTTCCTCAATGTCCGCTTCAAGTATAGCCTTCTGGTTGCGTCTTGCGGCAAGCAGCGCCGCCTCGTTAAGAAGGTTTTCAAGGTCTGCGCCCGTAAAGCCGACGGTGCTCTTCGCTATAGTCGAAAGGTCTACGTTAGGTCCTAAGGGCTTGCCTCTTGCGTGAACCTTTAGTATTTCCTCGCGCCCCTTTAAGTCGGGATAACCGACATAAACCTGTCTGTCAAAACGACCCGGGCGAAGCAGGGCGTGGTCAAGTATATCTGAGCGGTTGGTCGCCGCCATAACGATAACGCCCTCATTACCCGTAAAGCCGTCCATCTCGACAAGCAGCTGGTTAAGCGTCTGCTCGCGTTCATCGTGTCCGCCGCCGAGACCTGCGCCACGCTGACGTCCGACAGCGTCAATTTCATCAATAAATATAATACTCGGTCTTGTCTTTTTTGCTTTTTCAAAAAGGTCTCTTACCCTTGAAGCACCGACGCCGACATAAAGCTCGACAAAGTCAGAACCCGATATTGAATAAAAAGGAACGCCCGCTTCGCCAGCGACAGCGCGAGCGAGAAGGGTTTTACCTGTTCCCGGAGGTCCTACAAGCAGTACGCCCTTCGGTATCTTTGCGCCGAGCATATTAAACTTGCTCGGTGATTTAAGGTATTCTACAATTTCGCTTAGCTCTTCCTTTTCCTCATCAGCGCCCGCAACATCGGCAAAGGTGTTCTTGCGTCCGTCCTCTTGACCCTGCGTGGTACGTGCGCGCCCTATGTTGCCTATTCTTCCGCCACCGCCGCCGTTTTGCTGGTTCATCATAACAATGAAGTATACTCCGAAGCCGATAAGCGCTATCGTCGGAATAAAGGTTAGAAGTATCGACAACCAGTTAGACGCAGGAACATAGTTGTACGCCATCTGCGCCGATGGGTTCGCGGCGTTATATGCTTCGATATACGGCTCTACGTCGTGAACAAAAATGGTAACGTCGGGTACGGTATAGGTTTCGTAGGTACCCTCCTTCGAATCCTTAGTAGTGTAGGTCATTTTGCCGCTACCGAGGTTAAGCTCAAACTGCGTTACCTGCTGCGTTTCAAATTTTTCAAGAATAGCGGAATAAGCTTCGCTCTTAGTGCCCGTCAGCCTTAGCATATAAAACATTATAAGCATTAAGCCAACAATAAGAATAAGTGATATTCCGCGTCCTCGCCCTTTGTTTTGCATAAAAGTCTTCCGTTTCCACGCTCGCGACCTTACGGTCAGTTGCGTTAAATAATTACTTCTTTTCGATTATATCCTTATCGACATCTGAATAAACCTCAGGTTTTAAGATACCGATGTAAGGCAGGTTTCTGTAAAGCTCGTTATAGTCAAGCCCATAGCCGACAACGAACTCGTCTGGAACGGTAAAGCCGACATAATCGGGAACAATGTTTGATTTGTGCCTTGAGGGCTTATCAAGCAACGTCGCTATCTTTACGCTCTTTGCGTTTCGTCCTTTAAGTATTTCGGAAATATACTCAAGGGTCAAGCCGCTATCCAAAATATCCTCAACCACCAGCACGTCGCGCCCGTCTAACGAAATGGCTATATCCTTTATTATGCGCACAGCACCCGTGCTTACTACACCGTTAAAGCTTGAAACAACCATAAAATCAAGCTCGCAGGGCACGTCCATACAGCGAACGAGGTCTGAAACGAAAACAAACGAGCCCTTAAGTACACTTACAACTATCGGCGTTTTGCCCTGATAGTCGCGGGTTATCTCGTCGCCGAGCTCCTTGACCTTTGCCTTTATCTCCTCTTCTGAAAGCAGCACCTTCAGAATATCGTCCTTCATCATCTCTTGTCTTCCCCCTGTAATAATAATATATTTAGAGCCTTTTTCGTATTTTTATCTACCGCGGCTCTTTTTGACGTACCCTCGCCGTATATCCAAAGAATTCCTATGTCATCAGAAATTATCGGTATATACTGTCTGTCTCTCGGCGCTATCCCCTTTTCGTTAAAAAGCTTTTTTAAGGTTTTTGTGTTTCCACGTCTGTTTCCCGAAAAACTGTCTCCGTCGCGCCTGTTTCTAAGCACGGCGTTACCAACGATTTTAGCACAATCTATCGAGTTGTTTAATAGCCCCGAGGAAAAATTTTCAGCTTGTTCATTATTTATTTCGATTGTTTTTACTGTTACTACCTTATTTTCCAAGAAAGCGTTTTCGCCGATTGAGAGCTTCTCGCAAAAGGTTATATCCTGTTCTTCATGCCTTTTTCTCACGAAAACTACGCCGTTTTTGTTGGTAATATAAGTATCTCTGTTAAGCTGTATTTCAGACGGCTCGCTGTTTAAAAGCGCACACGCAAGAGACGCAAGCTCACTTGACGTTTCTCTGTGTTCGGCAATTAGGGCTTTGAAGAAATACTTTCTTTCACCTTCACTAACTTTCCTTAACGCTTCGGCGGAATATCCCCCGTTAATCATTACCTCTCGCTTTATACGCTCATTATTTGCTTTTAGTACTTCGTCAGCCTCAATCGCCTGAGCGCTGAAACGAGAAATGTTGTTTACCGCGCTTTCATTAAGCGAAACAAGAACGGGAATGATTTTATGGCGAATTATATTTCTTGTGTAGTCGTCCGTAAGATTTGTTGAGTCTGTCGCGTAGCTTATCCCCTTTTCCTTGCAGTACGCTTCAATTTCAGACCGCTCGGTCTCTATAAAGGGGCGAATAATATTCTCTCTTACTGGCGGTATACCGCCCGCGCCTTTAATCCCCGCGCCGCGCGCCAGATTGAATATTACCGTCTCAGCCACATCGTTCATATTGTGCGCCGTGGCAATTTTCGCACTATGTTCTTTTGCGACCTTGTTTAAGAATTCGTAGCGAAGTATTCTTGCAAAGCTTTCGGTGCTTTCTCCCTTAGGAAGCGGTCTACTTAACATATCGCCGTATTCCGAAACAAATACAACCTTTCGCTCTTCACAAAACGCCTTAACAAGCGCCTCGTCTCGGTCGCTTTCTTCTCCACGAAGCCCATGGTTATAGTGGCAAGCGATAACTTCGCTTAGTTTTAGCGTCTTTTTTTCCTCAAGTAAAAAGGCGAGAAGCGCCATAGAATCCGCGCCGCCGGAAACACCGACGACTACGCTGTCGCTGTCGCTTAGCATTCTATATTTTTTTATTGTTGAAAGGACCTTTTCCCTATTCATCTTCTGACCTGAACAGCTCCATTGACGTAAAGGTTGTTCTGTCTCCGTCCCATACCATCTTCATCTTCGCAGTGCTTCCGTGACGGTTCTTCGCGACAATAAGGGTAATATCGTTATCCATAGAGTCCGCGGCGGAATCCTTACCGGTTTCATTAGCCGAGCCCTCGCGGTGCAAGAACATAACGATATCCGCGTCCTGCTCGATTGAACCCGAATCCCTAAGGTCGGAGAGCATCGGGCGACGGGCTCCCTTTTCATTACTACGACTTAACTGTGAAAGAAGTATAATCGGAACGTTAAGCTCCTTCGCCATAATTTTAAAGGAACGAGTGATATCAGAAATTTCGTTAACGCGGGAATCGTTCTTGCCGCTGCCTCTCATTAGCTGAAGGTAGTCAACAATAATAAGACCAAGATTTTTAACACGCCTCGCCTTAGCTTTAATGTCGCCCACGGTAATTCCGCTTGTATCGTCAATAAAAATCTGAGTCTTTGACATTGCGCTCGCGGCGTTCGCAATTTCCGACCAGTCGTCAGTCTCAAGCTCGCCCATTCGCATCTTCTGCGAGGAGACGCAGGAGGTACTGCTTAGTATCCTTTGCGTTAGCTGTTGCTTTGTCATTTCAAGAGAGAATACCGCTACGGCTGACCCCGAATTCGACGCAACGTTTGTCGCGATATTCAAAGCAAAGCTTGTCTTTCCCACGGCAGGTCTTGCCGCAAGGATTATTAAGTCGGACTTATTCAATCCAGTGAGAATTCTATCTAACGCGGAATATCCCGTGGAAAGACCACGGTATTTGTCCCTATCTGGACCGTTAAGCTGGTTTAGCGTTTCGAGAACCTCAAGAACTACTGAATCTATCCTCCTAAGCTCTCCGCTGTCTCTGCCGTTTCTTATTTCGTAAATCTTCTGCTCCGCCGCGTCAAGAAGCTGCGCCGCGTTCTCCTGCCCTACGGCAGATTGGTCGATTATATCGCGGCACGCGGCGATAAGGGTTCGCATTATGTACTTATCGTAAACAATATTCTTATAGGTTTTAACGTTCTTAATGGTCGGAACGGTCTGGGTTATGCCGTAAAGATACACCTTTGCGTCCGCTTCGCTCGGAAAAACCTCGTTCGTTACTACGGCGTCAAGCACGGTGACGAAATCTATTGGCTTGCCCGAATTATTCATAAGCACCATCTCTTTAAAGATAGCGCCGTTCTGTTTCTGATAAAAATGCTCGGGCAGAAGCTCGCCGCCCACCTCGTCAAGCGCGCTTGAATCAACTATAATAGCGCCGAGCACGGCTTGCTCAGCTTCTATACTGTAGGGTATATTAACTCCAAGCGCCTCAAGAGAAACGCCGAATCTGTCCGCCATACCTTTTTCCTCTTACTCGCTTACTTCAACGGTTATTTTTGCGCTTACGCCCTGACATATCTTTACGGGTACTTCATAGGTTCCGAAGGACTTTATATCCTTATCAAGCGAAATCTTACGCTTGTCCACCTCTACGTCGGCGCTCTTTGACACCTCGGCGGCTATCTCCTTCGCCGTAACCGAGCCGAAAAGTCTATCGCCCGTGCCCGCTTTAGCTTTTATAATAAACTTCTTGCCGTCAATCTTAGCGGCTATCTCCTTCGCGTTCTCAAGCTCCATCTCCTTGCGGTGTTCTATAGCGCTTTGCTTTGTGTTAACCTCATTAATTGCGCTGTTCGTCGCTTCCTTAGCGAGCTTTCTTGGGAACAAAAAGTTTCTTGCGTAACCGTCCGAAACCTCGACAAGCTCGTCCTTCTTACCCGTTCCCTTAATATCCTGTAATAAAACTACCTTCATTGTTCGTTCTGCTCCTTTCCTTTCTCCTTGGCGTCAAGATAATGGTCTACCGCCTCGTGTATAAGTCTTTCTATCTCTTCAATTGAAGTATCGGGCATCTGAACGCCCGCCATAGTCTGGTGACCGCCGCCGCCGAGATACTCCATAATTAGCTGTACATTGTAAACGCCTAACGAGCGCGAGGATATATGTACAAGGTTTTGAAGCTTTACGGCAACTATCGAAGCGCTTATGCCCTCTATATTGAGTAAATCGTCCGCCGCTTGCGGCACAACCACGCGCATATTTTCAGGAAGCTTGTCTGTAATAACCACAGCGCAACCACGGTAGTTCTTTGCTTGCGAAACAAGCTCGGACTTATGCTTGTAGGTTTCAAGGTCGGTAGCGAACATAAGCCTTGCTTCTATCGTGTCCGCTCCGAGTCTTCTTAAGTAGGACGCCGCTTCAAAGGTGCGTACGCCCGTTCGTACAGAGAAGTCCTTCGTATCGAGCATTATTCCCGCGAGCATACCCTCTGCTTCAATTTTGTTTGCTTTCTCATCTACCGTTTCAAGGTGCTGAAGAAGTTCGGAAACAAGCTCGCTACAGGAGGACGAATAGGGCTCGTGATAGCTTAATATCGTGTTTTCGATAAAGCCGACCATCTTTCTGTGGTGGTCAATAAGTACAACGTTCGAGGTTTTGCGTATAATCTCCGCTTCCTCTGTAAGAGTGGGAACGTGACAGTCAACTATAATTAATAGCGTTTTATCGTTTACAAGCTCCTTAGACTCCTGAGGCGTTACGATAATGCTTCCGTAGCCCTCTTTAACAAGGCGTTTGTAATAGGAATAAGCCATTGTAGTCTTGCTGTCAAGCACAACGCTTACCTTCTTCTTGCGCATAACCGCCATACGGGCAAGCCCCATAGACGAGCCGAGAGAATCAAGGTCGCTGTTCTTATGTCCCATTATTACAACGTTAGCGCTGTTGTCCATTAGGTCGGCAAGCGCGAAGGCGACAATTCTCGCCTTAACCTTGTTGCGTTTTTCAACGCCTCTCGTTTCTCCTCCGAAGAATTCGAAGCCGTTACGGGTTTTCATTGCCGCTTGGTCTCCGCCGCGCCCGAGCGCCATATCAAGCGCCTGTCGCGCGAGAATATTATTCTCGTAAAGAGTCTTCGCGCCGCGTCCTATTCCGATAGACATTGTAGCGGGTATAGACTCTGTCGGGATACCTCTTATTTCGTCCAGAATGGCGAAACGGTTTTCAATAACCGACTGCATATGCTGCTCTTCGATAATGGCAAGGAAGTTTCTGTTGGAAAGCCGCGCAAAGATACCGTTCGTGCTGTTTATGAAGTTTTCCATTATTCTGTAAACCTCGGTCATTATCTCGCTGCGCTCGCTTTCGCGGGAGTCGCTTCCAAGGTCGTCGTAGTTATCTATCGTGCAGACAAGCACCGAGGGGCGGGTCTTTTTATAAAGAGTCGCGCTTTTATACTGAGCTGTGTCCTGCGCGAAAAGGGTAATATATAGCGAGTTTCCTCCCTGCGCAACGCTTCCGGAAAAAGCCACGTAATGCTGGTCGCCTATATCGTAGGGACAGCCGCGCTCGGTCTGACCGAGCACAGCGTCAAACTCAGGTATCGTCGCTTGTATATTTTCAAGAAGAATGTCCTCTTTGTCAAGGATTATCTCCTTAAACTTTTCGTTATACCAAAGCACGCAGTTGGTAGCGTCGGTAATAAGCGCGGGCATCTCCATATATGAAAGCACCGTTTGCGTCGCCGTACTGCTGTTGTTTCCAAGCCCTGTCATAAGCTTCGTTACGGTATTTCTTATGCTAACTATTCGGATAACCACAATCATCAACACCGCGATTGTTAAAAATAGCGAAACTAAAAACAGCGTAGGGTTAACGAAATACTCCATCACAGTTAAAGCGATAAAGCAAGCGGCGAGTATAGCCCAAGCAATAATATAGGTTACGTTTCGTTTCATAGCATCTTCCGTTTCGTAAGATTAAATTTCCATAACCACGGGGATAATCATAGGATTGCGCATTGTCTTCTGGTACATCATTTTGCCGAGTTCCTCGCGGATTTTAATGCGTATATCCATCTTTCCCTTTTTGCCCTGCGAGTAGTAATCGTCAATTACGCCCTTAACGAAATCCCTCGCCTCGTCAATTAGCTGTTCAGATTCCTTTACATACACAAAGCCGCGCGAAATTATATCGGGACCTGAAATAATGTCCTTCGTAGCCATATCAACAGAAACAACCACAGCAAGTAGACCATCCTGCGAGAGATGCTTTCTGTCGCGAAGCACCACGCTTCCTACGTCACCGACACCCAAGCCGTCAACAAGCACCCTTCCCGAGGGAACGGTCTTAGTGCAGGAAATACTGTTCTTCGTAAGCTCAATTACCTGACCGATATCAGCGACCACTATATTTTTTTCTTCAATTCCGAGCGACATAGCAAGGTTCTTATGCTTTACAAGGTGTTTGTATTCGCCGTGAACGGGGATAAAGAACCGCGGCTTTGTTAGCTGCATCATAAGCTTAAGCTCGTCTTGACAGGCGTGCCCCGAGGCGTGCGCCTCATACATCTTTTCATAAACAACGTCGCTTCCGAGCTTCAAAAGGTCGTTAATAATCTTTGTTACCGATTTTTCATTTCCGGGAATAGGCGTAGCGGAGATAATTATCATATCACTGCTTGAAATAGAAACCTGCTTGTGAGTTCCCGCTGCCATTCTCGACAGCGCCGACATAGGCTCGCCCTGACTTCCCGTTGTGATTATTATTAGGTCGCTCGGGCGGTAGTTCTTTATCTCGTCTATTCCTATAAGAATGCTCTCGTCAAATTTAAGGTAGCCGAGCTCGCGCGCAATCGCCGTATAGTTCTCCATACTTCTGCCCGAAAGCGCAATCTTTCTTTTATGGCGTACGGCAAGGTCGATAATCTGCTTTACACGTTGAATATTTGACGCGAAGGTCGCGATTAAAAGCCTTTTTCCCTCCGCGCGTGAAAACAGCATTTCAAGCGAACGCCCGACGTTGCTTTCCGTTACGCTGTTGCCGGGGTTTTCGACGTTTGTAGAGTCCGCGAGAAGCGCGAGAACACCCTCGCTTCCAAGCTGCCCGAAACGCACGAGGTCTATAGTTTTATCGAATACGGGGGTGTAATCAACCTTAAAGTCACCCGTTTGAACGATAGTACCTACAGGTGTTTTCACAGCCACCGCCATAGCGCCCGGAATAGAGTGGTTAACGCCTATTGTTTCTACCGTCATACAGCCGAAACTAACCGTCTGCCCTATTTCCACGCTGTTTAGCTTCGCGACGTTATCAAGCTTATGCTCCGTCAGCTTTGAACGGATAAGCCCTACCGTAAGCTTTGAGCCGTATATCGGAACAGTAGGTATCTCTTTAAGAAAATACGGTATAGCGCCAATATGGTCCTCGTGACCGTGGGTAATAATCATACCGCGAAGCTTATCCTTGTTTTCAATAACATAGGTAAAGTCGGGTATAACAATATCAACGCCGAAAAGCTCGTCATCCGGGAACATAAGACCGCAATCCACGATAAACATATCGTTACCATACTCATAGGCGGTCATATTCTTTCCTACCTCGCCGAGTCCGCCGAGTGGAATTATACGAAGGGTTCCGTCAGGCGAGGAATTCCCCTTACGGTTACCCTTTGAGTTGTCGGAAATAACTATTCTCTCGTTTCTTTCTGGGTTTACGATAATTCTATCATTTATCGGGGAACGTTCCTTCGTGTTCTGTTTCGTAGAATTATAAGGCTTTTGTCCCCTTCTGCTTCTTCCAGTAGGCTTTGCTTTATCTCCTGCCGCTTGACCGCCCGATATATCTGTTTTCTGAGCGTTACTCTTCGGTCTGCGTCTTGTGTTGCTCCTTTTAGTAGCGCTTTGCGGCTTAGCGCCGCCTTTCTCGCCGTTATCCTCAGTTATTACCGCTGTAGCGGCGTCAATTCTTGTGAACAGCAACCTGCTGTTCTTTTTACTTTCGTCCAATTTTTACTCCTTTTATTGTAAGCTTTGCAGGTCCGCCCCTTCGAGCGAACCAAATATTTAATTCTTGTATAATAACGAAGCTTCGCTTCGAAAAAATATTCAAAAATTCATTATTTAATGATAACCTCTTTGATATAGTATTGTCAAATAAATTATATAAATATTTATATTGTGAAAAAGTAAAAATGATAATATAATTGACTTATTAATTGTAAAGGTATCGGTATTTTGAAGAAGGTTAACCTCTATTCCGACGGCGCGTGCTCAGGCAACCCCGGTCCCGGCGGTTGGGGCGCTATTCTTGAGTTTCAGGGCAAGGAGTTGGAGTTGTCGGGCTTTGAACAGAATACTACAAACAACCGAATGGAGCTTTTTGCTGTTATCGGTGGTCTTAGCGCGCTTAAAGAGCCGTGCGAGGTTACAGTTTATAGCGATTCGAAATATACGGTAGATTCTATAGAGAAGGGCTGGCTCTATGGTTGGGTGAAGAAGGACTGGCACAATTCGCAAAAGCAGCCCACGCCCAATGCCGACCTTTGGAAGAAGCTTTTACCGTTGTTAAAGCTTCATAAGGTAAGCTTTGTGTGGATAAAGGGGCACGACGGACACCCTTATAACGAACGCTGCGACAGGCTCGCCGTCGCGGAATATACAAGGAAAAGATAGATATGGGTTTAAACGAAAATGGCGTAACCGTCGCTATGAGCGGCGGCGTTGACTCAAGCGTCGCGGCGAAGCTGCTGCGCGATAAGGGATATGACGTTTCCTGCGTCTATTTCATTATGTCTGACGCGCATATTGCGGGCGAAGCTAACGCTCGAACCGTTTCCGAGCAGCTTGGTCTTCCCTTTTTTTCTATGGATTTAAGAGAAGATTTTAATAGTGTTATAGACTACTTCTGCCGCGAATACTGCGAAGGAAGAACGCCTAACCCCTGTGTTGTATGTAACCCTACCGTAAAATTTAAAGCTCTTTGTGAAGCGGCAAACAGCTTCAATTCCAAGTATATAGCCACAGGGCATTACGCGAGAGTCGAAAAGCGCGGTGATATCTACGCTTTGCGTAAAGCCGCCTGCTTGGAACGCGACCAGAGTTATATGCTCTACTCACTTACAGACGAACAGCTTTCAAGGCTTATACTGCCTCTTGGAGAGCTTACAAAGGTGAGCGTACGCGAGACGGCGGAAAAGACGGGGCTAATCTCAGCGAACGCCCCAGACTCACAGGAAATATGCTTTATTCCAGACGGCGATTACCCCGCTTATATAAATTCGCGCGGATATTTCGGAAAGAAAGGAAGCTTTATCGCTCCTGAGGGCGGTGAAATTTCAAAGCACCTCGGCGTAGAGCATTATACAGTAGGTCAAAGAAAAGGACTTGGGATAAGCCTCGGTAAACCCGTTTTTATTAAGCAGATTAGAAGTGACGGAGATATTCTTCTTGGCTATTCGGGCGAGGAGTATTCGATTGGCGTTGTGGTCAATAATTGCCGATTACACGGCAATTATCCTCTTGTAAAGGGCACTTGCTTTACAGTTAAACTTCGTTCCGCCGCAAGACCCGCCGCCTGCATTATAGGCGAGGTTCTTCCGAACGGCTTTACCCTTATTTTTAGCGAGCCACAGCGTGCTCCCGCCCCCGGGCAAGCGGCTGTTATATATGGCGGTGAATACCTTGTCGGCGGCGGCATTATAAGCGAATGCTTTTGATTTACTTATCGCTTTGTTTATGTTATTATTTTATTTTGAAATAAAGGAATCGGAGAGCTCGAATGGACGAAAACTACACAAACTTCATACACGAAATTATCGACGAGGATTTAAAAGAGGGTTATGTTAAAAAGATTCATACCCGATTTCCTCCCGAGCCTAACGGCTACCTTCATATAGGTAGCGCTAAGGCGATATGGATTAACTCTATGACCGCAAAGAAGTACGGCGGGCTTTTTAACCTACGCTATGACGACACAAACCCCGTAAAAGAGGACGACGAGTATGTTCAGTCTATCCTCGCGGATATGCGCTGGCTCGGCGCCGAGCCTACGGGCGGTATCTTCTACGGCTCAGACTATTTTGATAAATGCTACGAATACGCCGTAAAGCTAATAAAGGACGGTAAGGCTTACGTCTGTTCCCTTTCCGCTGACGAGATGCGCGAATACCGCGGAACGCTAACCGAGCCCGGCAAGGAGAGCCCCTACCGCAACCGTACGGTAGAGGAAAACCTTGAATTGTTTGAACGTATGAAGAACGGCGAGTTTCCGAACGGAGCGCATACCCTTCGCGCGAAGATAGATATGTCAAGCCCCAATATGAATCTTCGCGACCCCGCAATCTACAGAATTCTTCACACCGACCACCACCGTCAGGGCAACAAGTGGTGTATCTACCCACTATACGATTTCGCGCACCCTATTCAGGACGCGCTTGAGGGTATAACACATTCCCTTTGCTCAATAGAATTTGAAAACCACCGCCCGCTATATGAGTGGGTGGTAAACAACGTAGGCTTCTCAGACCCAAAGCCTAAGCAGCGTGAATTTGCGCGTCTTAACGTCACCTACACGGTTATGAGCAAGCGTTATCTTCGTGAGCTCGTTGAAACGGGCGTGGTTGACGGCTGGGATGACCCGCGTATGCCTACCCTTTGCGGACTTCGCCGCCGCGGCTATACTCCTTCTTCAATAATCGAATTTGTGAAAACCGCGGGTGTAAGTAAAGCGGACAGCACCGTTGACGTGGGACTGCTTGAACATTGTATACGCGACGAGCTTAACGCCTCGGCACAGCGCAGAATGGCGGTGCTTGACCCCGTTAAGGTCATTATAACGAACTACCCCGCCGACAAGACGGAATACTTTGAAGTTAATAACAACCCGAACGACGAAGAGGCGGGTAGTCGCAAGGTCGCCTTCACACGGGAGTTGTATATTGAACGCTCCGACTTCTTCGTTACTCCCCCGCCAAAGTTTTTCCGTTTAACCCCGGGTAAAGAAGTCCGCTTAATGAGTGCTTATATAATCAAGTGCGAGGATTATGTGCTTGACGAGAACTGCGAAGTAAAAGAGATACTTTGTACCGCCGACCTTATGACAGGCAACGGAAACCCCGAGGACGGACGCAAGATTAAAGGTACGGTACACTGGGTTTCCGCGGATAATTGCGTAGACGCAAAGGTTAATATGTACGATAGGCTCTTCACGATAGAAAAGGTTTCGGAGATGCCCGAGGACAAGAGCTTCGGCGATTTTCTTAATAAGGACAGCGTAAAAACCTACGAAAACGCGAAGCTTGAAAGGTCGCTTGAAAACGCAACTGTAAACGAAAGGTTCCAGTTCGTAAGAAACGGCTACTTCATAAAAGACACGAAGAACGCCGACACCTTCAACAACATAGTGAATTTAAAGGACACATGGGCAAAGCTTAACCAATAAACAAAAAGAGGGCTGGTTACAGCCCTCTTTTCCTTTTGTCTTATGCGCAGAAGATATCCAAAGCTCTCTTCAAAAACTCAGCCGCCCCGTCAGCCGCTTTATCGTAGTAAGCGGTAAATCTTTCGTCCGCGACATACATAGCGGCAAGCCCTTTATGCGCCTGCTTTGTATACTTAGCTTCGCCCCAGAACATACATATCCACCTTTTGTGAAGCTCGCACGCTTTCTGTGCAAGCTCGCTTGCGGGGTCGCCCGTATTCATTGCCTCGGCGAGCGTATCGTTTATCTCCTTCGCGAGCGCCTCTTGCTCATTCCATCTGTCGCTGTCCATCTTCATTACGTTCCTGTTGTAGTTTTCTACGGCTTCCTCGCCATACTTTTCGCGTATTTCTTTACCGTACTTTTTTTCGTTCTCTTCAATGAATTTCTTATTAAAGCCGCTGAATTTTTCTTTGTCTGTCATAGTTTTTTCTCCTTTTATCTCCAGAATTCCGCCCTCAATATTTTTAATCAGCGCGTCTATCCTGTCTCTTTCGTTTTTTAACGCTTTGAGGTGGTTTTCAAACGCCTTTCCCTTATCGTAACTCGGCGCGTCGATTATTTCCGCTATATCCTCAAGCCTAAAGCCAAGCTCTCGGTAGAAAAGTATCTGCCGTAAGCGTTCGACGTCGCTCGAGGTATAAAGCCGATATTCGTTCTCCTCGTTTCTTGACGGGGAAAGTAAGCTTATGCTGTCGTAGTACCTAAGCGTCCGCGCGCTGACGCCCGATAGCTTCGCAAGCTCATTCACTTTATATAGCATCTGTCTCACCTCGCCAGACTAATAATAAACTATGACGTTACGTCAATGTCAAGAAAAATCTACAAATTTATTTTTTCTGTTGATTTCGCCCTTCGAATAAACATATAATAGTAATGCTATTCGGAGGTGCTATTATGAAAAGAGTACTGCTTTCCCTTATCTCAGCGGCAATCTGTCTGTTCCTTTTTTCAGCCTGCGCGGGCGCTTATAAAGGGCTTGATACCTCAAAAGGACTTGATATCTACGCGTGGGAAACTAACGGCAACGTATACTTTGGCTTAACCGAGGGTTCAACTCCAACGCTTACCGCCGAGGATATCGCCGCATTAGAGCCCGTCGCCTCCGAAGAAATGAAAGAAATTATCGCTTCTTATAACGTTCCTATAGAAAATATCTTTTTATATAACTACTCCAAGCTAAGCGACATTGAAATATGCGAACAACTTGGATTGATTTAATCTAAAAATGAAATTATTGCTGAATTAGCTAACAGAAAAGCCCGTTCATACGAACGGGCTTTTGTTATGCCAAATTTATTTAAGCGCCTCGGAAACCGCAACCGCACAGGCGACTGTCGCGCCGACCATGGGGTTGTTGCCCATTCCGATAAGTCCCATCATCTCAACATGGGCTGGAACAGAGGACGAACCAGCAAACTGAGCGTCGCCGTGCATTCTGCCCATAGAGTCTGTAAGACCGTAGGAGGCGGGACCCGCCGCTACGTTATCGGGGTGAAGCGTACGGCCTGTGCCGCCGCCGCTTGCAACGGAGAAATACTTCTTTCCGTTTTCAATAGCCCACTTCTTGTAGGTGCCCGCTACAAGATGCTGGAAGCGTGTGGGGTTGGTGGAGTTGCCCGTAATGGAAACGTCAACCTTCTCAAGCTTCATTATTGCTACGCCCTCAAGCACGTCGTTTGCGCCGTAGCATCTTACTGCCGCGCGCTCGCCGTCAGAGAAGGGTATCTCGCGTACAATCTTTACTTCGCCCGTGAGGAAATCGAAGTCGGTTTCAACATAGGTAAAGCCGTTAATTCTGGAGATTATATAAGCCGCGTCCTTACCGAGACCGTTAAGGATAACGTGAAGCGGAGTCTTGCGCGCCTTATTCGCTGTTCTTACGATACCGATAGCGCCCTCAGCCGCCGCAAAGGACTCGTGTCCAGCGAGGAAGCAGAAGCAGTCGGTCTCGTCACGAAGAAGCATAGCGCCAAGGTTGCCGTGTCCGCGTCCGACGTTTCTTTGCTCGGCAACGGAGCCCGGAATGCAGAACGCCTCAAGACCCTCGCCTATTATTTCGGAAGCGTCCGCCGCGTTCTTAGCGTTTTTCTTAAGCGCCAACGCAACACCGAGTGTGTATGCCCAAACAGCGTTGTCAAAAGCTATAGGCTGTACGCCCTTAACTATCTTGTCTACGTCAATACCCTTGGAGGCGCATAAATCTCTGCAAGCCTCCATAGAATCGAAGCCGTTCTCTTTAAGGAACTTCTCGATTTTAGGCATTCTTCTTTCTTTACCTTCAAATTCAGCCATTTTTGCTACCCCCTTTCCTATTCTTCACGCGGGTCAACATACTTGACCGCGCCGTCATATCTGCCGTATGTTCCGACGTTGGCTTCAAAAGCCGCCTTCGGGTCTTTGCCGTGTCTTATGTCCTCAAGCATCTTGCCGAGCTTTACGAACTTGTAGCCGATTACCTCGTTCTTGTCATCAAGCGCGATTGAAAGCACATAGCCCTCAGCCATTTCAAGGTAACGCACGCCCTTCTTGTTGGTGGCGAACATTGTACCTATCTGTGAGCGCAAACCCTTGCCGAGGTCGTCGAGCGAGGAGCCCACGGGAAGTCCGTCCTCGGAGAACGCCGTTTGGGTGCGTCCGTAGACGAGCTGGAGAAAGATTTCGCGCATAGCTACGTTAATAGCATCGCACACAAGGTCGGTGTTTAGCGCCTCAAGCAGTGTTTTACCCATAAGGATTTCCGCCGCCATAGCCGCTGAATGGGTCATACCCGAGCAGCCCAGAGTCTCTACGAGAGCCTCCTCGATAATTCCGCTCTTTACATTAAGAGTAAGCTTGCAAGCGCCCTGCTGCGGCGCACACCAGCCGACGCCGTGAGAAAGACCTGAGATGTCGGCTATCTGGTAAGGCTTTACCCATCTGCCCTCTTCGGGAATGGGCGCGGGACCGTGCTTCGGTCCTTTTGCGATAGGACACATACGTTCCACTTCGTTAGTGCAGTTCATATTTAACTCCCTTCGGATTTGTATATTACAAACTTTATTTAGTATATCCGTAAATCGGTTTCTTTTCAAGCAAAATACGTCACGGAATTAACAATTTGTTATTTGACATAGATTTTGCAAGAATATAGAATTGTTTTATGTCAAATTTATTTTATATATTATATTTCATTTTTTGATAGACAAAGTTTTGATTTGATATATAATAGTAACATTAATGTTATTGAGGTACTGTAATGGGATTTACTGATTTGCTTTTCGGAACGCCAAGCAAAAAGGCGCTCAAAAAGTTTAACCCTACGGTTGAAAAGGTTTTAGCGCTTGAGGAGAAATACAAGGCTATGTCCGAAAGCGACCTTAGGGCAATGACCGACATATTAAAACAGCGCTTAAGTAATGGCGAAACGCTCGACGATATACTTCCCGACGCTTTTGCCGCCTGCCGTGAGGCTTCTTGGCGCGTGCTTTCCATGCGCCCCTTCCCCGTTCAGGTAATGGGTGGAATCGTTCTTCATAATGGTATGATAGCGGAGATGAAAACGGGCGAGGGTAAAACCCTTGTCGCTACCCTTCCCGCATATCTTAACGCACTAACGGGCAACGGCGTGCATATTGTTACCGTCAACGACTACCTCGCGCGCTTTCAAAGCGAGTGGATGGGTAAGCTTTACGGCTATCTTGGTATGTCGGTTGGACTTGTCGTTCCCGGTATGAAGGCTCCCGAAAAGAAGTTAGCCTATGAAGCGGACATTACCTACGGAACAAATAACGAATTCGGCTTCGACTACCTACGCGACAACATGGTTACTAACAAAGCGAGCAAGACCCAGCGCGGTCACGCCTTCGCGATTGTTGACGAGGTTGACTCCATCTTAATTGATGAAGCAAGAACTCCGCTTATAATTTCAGGCGCGGGCGACAAGTCCACCGATATGTACAAAAAGGCGGATTCCTTCGCGCGTACATTAAAAATGAAAAAGGTCGTTGAGACGGACGACAAAACCGAGCTTGAGGAGTTCGAGGGCGACTATATCGTTGACGAGAAGGAGAAGAACTGCTCGCTCACGAAATCAGGAATTGAAAAGGCGCAGCGTTATTTCGGCGTAGAGAACCTTGCCGACCCCGACAACCTCGCCCTTTCACACCATATAAATCAAGCGATTAAAGCGCACGGCATTATGACCCGCGATATTGACTACGTTGTCCGCGACGGCGAGGTTATTATCGTTGACGAATTTACCGGTCGCTTAATGATAGGGCGCCGTTATAACGAGGGTCTTCATCAGGCTATTGAAGCTAAAGAAAACGTACACGTCGCGCGTGAAAGCAAAACACTTGCGACAATTACCTTCCAGAACTACTTTAGAATGTATAAAAAGCTTTCCGGTATGACGGGTACCGCTCTTACCGAGGCGGACGAGTTTGACGAAATTTATGGACTCGCCGTTGTGGAAATTCCGACAAACAAGCCTATGATAAGAATAGACCACGACGACGTTATCTATACAACAGAGGACGGAAAGTACAGAGCTGTTATTGAGCAGGTCGAGGAGTGTCACAAGAAAGGACAGCCCGTTCTTGTTGGTACGATAAGCATAGAAAAATCAGAAAAGCTAAGTAAAATGCTCTCCCGTAAAGGTATAAAGCACGAGGTTCTTAACGCAAAGCAACACGAAAAAGAAGCGTCGATAGTCGCTCAGGCGGGTAAATTCGGCGCGGTAACAATAGCAACTAATATGGCGGGACGCGGTACCGATATTCTGCTCGGCGGTAATATTGAGTTTCTCGCTAAGAACGAGCTTGTAAAGCTCGGACGCACCGACGAGGAGATTAACGCCGCCACCAGCTACTTCGCTACTGACGACGAAAACATAATCGCGCTTCGCGAAGAGTATAAGAGCTGTCGCGAAAAGTTTCGCGGCGAAATAGAGGAAGGCGCAAGAAAGGTCTGCGACGCGGGCGGTCTTTATATTATCGGCACCGAGCGTCATGAGAGCCGCCGTATAGATAACCAGCTGCGCGGACGTTCAGGACGTCAGGGTGACCCGGGCGAGTCTCGTTTCTTCCTTTCATTAGACGACGACCTTATGCGTATCTTCGGTGGCGAGCGTCTTACCGCCGTTATGGATTCGCTCAACGTCGGCGAGGATATGCCGATAGAAAACCGTATGCTTACAAGCGTAATAGAGAGCAGCCAGAAGAAGGTCGAGGCGCGCAACTTCTCTATTCGTAAGAATGTGCTTAACTATGACGACGTTATGAACCACCAGCGCGAAACTATCTACAGTCAACGCGATATGGTGCTTGACGGCGTAAATATCAAGGATAACATACTCGGAATGCTCGACGAATCTATCGAGGGAAGCGTGCTTACCTTCCTTTCTGATGACGTTGACCACGCGCACTGGAACCTTGACGGTCTTCGCAGCCACTATCTCGGCTGGCTTACCACCGAAAACGACCTTCGCATACCCAAAAACGAGCTTAAGAACTATACCCGCGAGGACATAATTGAAAAGCTAACCGAGCTTGCCCACAAGAAGTACGACGATAAGGAAGCGCGTCTTGGAAACGATAATATGCGTATTCTTGAGCGGCTTGTAATGCTTCGCGTCGTGGACAGCAAGTGGATGGACCACATAGACGCTATGGACGAGCTTCGTAAAGCCATAGGTCTTCGCTCCTACGCTCAGAAGAACCCCGTTATTGAGTACCGCATCGAGGGCTACAATATGTTCGACGATATGATAGCGGCGATACGTGAGGACACCGCACGGCTTATGCTTACAGCGGAGCTTGTCTCCGCCGCGGCGCAGGCGAATAAGCCCTCTGAAAGCGCAAGAAACATAGGCGGCGACGGAACCGACAAGAAACAGCCGCAGAAAAAGAAAAAGATAGGTCCGAATGACCCATGCCCCTGCGGAAGCGGAAAAAAATATAAGAAATGCTGTGGAAAATAAGAAAAAGCGCACCTTCGGTGCGCTTTTTCTCTTTGAGAGAATTCTTCGAATTCTCCTATAAAACACAAAAATTTTTTCGGTGCGCTTTT
>CAYWJF010000016.1:0-31011 GCA_964458545.1 uncultured Oscillospiraceae bacterium
ACGAGCTGGCGACGCTGGCATTTGCCGCCAGGGCGGAGAATGTGATCTTGCTGGGGCCGCCCGGTGTCGGGAAGACGCATTTGGCTGTGGGCCTTGCCATGCAAGCTCTGAAGTCCGGCCTGGCTGTCTACTACACCAATCTTTCGCAGCTGATCGCAGACCTGAAAAAGGCACAGGAGCAGAACCGTCTGGAACGCCGATGGCGGGTGTATCTCAGACCGGATATCCTCATCATTGACGAGGTCGGCTACCTGCAGCTTGACCGCACAGAGGCGCAGCTGCTCTTCAGACTCGTGTGCGAGAGATATGAGCATGGGAGCATTATTCTGACCAGCAACAAGTATTTCAGCGACTGGGGCGAGCTGATGAGCGACAGCGTTATTGCCACCGCCATGCTCGATAGATTGCTGCATCACGCCCATGTGATGAACATCCGGGGCGATACCTACAGGCTCAAAGACCGCAGAAAATCCGGCGTCATGCTGACACCACCGGCAGACATCCCGGCGGTAGCTGATCGGCGGTAGATAAATCGGCGTTTTGGGTCATTTCTCCCCGGCGTTTTTGGGTCAAATCAAGTCGGCGTTGACACAAGAGCAATTGAATAAAAAAATGCAATTGCTTGGGAACAGCGTAAGTTGATTTGTCATCGCTATAATAAAGGATAATCCGACAATTAGGTGCTGTCGGAGACCCAATTATTTGTATATAGGTTTGTAAAGGGTGTACTTCGATCTCAATTAATTAAAATTTTAAAAAATCAGCCTACCTTATCAATAAAGGTAAGCTGACTCATGTTTATCCGATACGTTTATTAGGCGTTGTTCAAATAAAAAATATCATTCATGTCGATTATAGTTTATGTTTCATAGGCAATAACCACAATACTATCACGTTTAGACAACCGTTCGTAGAGAAACTTAAAACGGGGATTCTGATGTTGACCACTTCCAATGCGGATTATGAAAAGGTTAGCGATGAGACTCACCGTCTCCGTGACCAGAAGCAGAAGTCGCTCCTTGAAAACGCTAATCGTGAAGAACTCAAAATCGCATGGCCGACATGAGCACATTTCTAAAGAAGCAATCTACTCCCTCGCCGAATATGATGAGCAACTAGTATGGCGGTTGATTGAGAAGGTTACAGTTTACGAGGACAAATTCACCGTGGAATTCAAGTCCGGCTTGACGGTGGATGTAGACGAAGCTCAGAATTAGTGCAATTAAATAGCCTGTATAATAAGAAAGCAGCTATTTAGTTATATATCCGAGCGCAGAATGGAGTATTAAATAATTCCCTATCTAAATGAGTAGTCCTTTTCCAGTTTAAGTAAGTTAATTTGGATGCGTTGAATTTTAAGCATATTCAATATTAGTAAGAACAACGATACAATGGTTGCAATGGATATCAGGGTGGTGAACCAAATATATTTATATATAAATGCGCTGACCTCAGATTGATTTTCTGTAATATGTGTTTCCTCTTGATGATTATCAATTTGTTTACAGTATGAACGTGAATCACCCTCATCTGAAATATCTACAATGGTGACATATGGTTTTAAAGAACCTATGATCATGGTATAGTTCTCTACCCCTGCAGGCTTAATGAATATAGATAGGAAACTCAATAAAAAAAATATACATATTATGATACAATACTTCCTGTTTCTCTGCACGATACTCATTAAGTTTTGCTTCATTATGTATTTATAGGCATCAGAAATTTTATATGGAATTCCACTCTGCGCAATTTCAGTGCGTTTTCTGATTTTGCTTTCAACGGTACTTATTGTAGTATAAGATGTTGAAAAGGAGTTAATAGCTATAGTAATCAAAGACAAACTGAGAAGCATGCTTCGGACAGAAAACGGATCAACAATAAACATATTTATCAATACCCTCTCCTAAATTTTCCAATGTACCTAGGTATATCATACTGAGAGAGATCTTCACCGTCTCTATTATCATGCTTCGTAGCCTCTATATAATATTCATCATCAGTTGCTTTTGCTGCTGTGGAAATGCGTTTAATAATATCTTGGATGGTGTCTTTGATAGGTTCTTTCGAGGCAGATATACCATGTCCAATAAAGAATGCGAATTTTGTGTTGGAAAAACATCGGTTAAATATAAGTGTTATGAGCTCAGCACTTTGGGCTGAAATATCGTTTGTCATAGTTGCTAAAGATGGTTTTATACCTCCCATATCATCTTTGCTGTGCTTTAACTTTTCATGCCTTAGATGCACCTTTTCGCATTCATAGATAAGACTATTGCTAAATATGATGTCTCTTGACCAACTGGGAGATCCGGCATAGATTATATCTGCGCCACATAAACGTGCCATTTTACACACGAAATTTCGACTAAGATTCCTATATTTTCCGATTGCATCGGGATAAACTGTTATTCTAATATCATAGTCTTCATAGTGAATAAATTTAGTTATTTCAAGCAAAGCATCGAACCCAGTTACCAAAACATCTATTTTTACAAACTTTATATTATGTTCTTGCGCGAGTCTGACTCTTTCCTTCATTTTATCAAGTGGACCAGTGATATTAACGGAGTAGTATGTTTTAGGGTACTTTTCCTGTAGCTTCTCGGCTATGTTCACTCTATCACAAAAAGGACAATATATAGGATCAATAAGGCGTTCATCGTCTTCTATAATATCCACTCCTCCCTTGGCAGCCTCAGAGAAGATTGCTTTAAACTGATTTATCGTGTACCCCATTCGCGGTTTGATTGAGTAAGCTAAAAGCGGGCGACTCAATTCTTGGTTATTAATTTTAAACAGCTTATAAACGCCGTCAATTCCATAATTAGGCCCAGGAAAATATTTTAATTTTTCATGATCAATATGAAAATCATCAACATCTATCCGTTCAATCTTGCTATTGAGAAGAATATCTCCAGCTATAGTACCAATAAAATGATTAATTCCCTCCGTCTCGAAATTAAAGAAATCATCACAGAATTTAAGTTCAAAGGAACCGGGGTCATCCTCAGTGATTGGCTTAATTTTTGGTCTATATTCTTCCCAACTATCCTCTTGAAGTAGTTTTTTCACAGCTAAGAAATTTGATACACCTGAACCCCAACAAACATCGTTAACAAGTTGAGTTTTTATATCTACAATTGAGGCGGTATTATCTGTCGCTTTACTGTTTTTGGGGATAAGATTTTTATACTTTACATAAATCGCCATGGTTACTCCTCCTCAAAGTATATGATTGTCATCGTACTATCATTAGTCAAATCCGGATAATAACGAAGCAGTTCAACTTTTAATTCCTCAACAAATTTATATCCTTCTTTTGTAGCGTTATCATCAGTTAACTGGCCATACTTCGTTAACTCAGTCCCGCTTACTTTTAGAAGCTCACATTTTGTTCTTGTATCATTATAGGCGGTGTAGAAGCCAGGAAAATAGTGCCTGATTCCGTTTCGAATAGTCGAAGTCTTACGGCCTTCTCTAATCAGAGGTAAGAACTTGTCTTCAAATATTATTTCACCGAGGGTATCAATTTTTTCAATCCTGATTGCTACAAATCCTGATAAATCATCGGAGGGTATGTCCATTATTTTGCATATATACTGCATAGCTTGCTTTTCATTTTCCGCATCGACAATTCTGTTATAAGGAATTGCTGAAAAAACTTCTTTTAGTGAAATAAATGTTTGGCAATCCGTTACCTTGCCCCAAATCACACCGTTTTTAGCAATATAGCCACGGCGGAGTTCTACAGTTTCACCAATGTAGATTATATCTGAATTAAATTTGCGTGATATTTTTCGCAATTCCCATTCTTTTTTCCCTTCTTTAAACCATCTGAAAGGCTCAGTACAGAGAGGTATGAATAATCTTTTCATTTCATATCCCTCAAATCTCTATAGCAGTATATCTTTTTCGTAGTAATATATCCCTCATCTTCTCTGGCTGGAAAGACTATTTGTGATGATTTTAAAATTTTTTCGTATTGCTTGAATCCAACACGGCAATAGAAATTTTTGTCCTCTGTAAAATCTCGAACTTCATCAGCAGCAAAAGACATAAATACCTCAATAAAATCTGCATGAGGCAACATGCCCTCGCGGGCAATTTTGCACATTGTATCTGCCATAGCTGTAGCAATCCCCATATTTCGATGTCCTTTGTCCACAACCAATCTGCTTATCCATGCAATGCGAAGCTGATCAACCAAATCTGCTCTGCTGGTTGCACTCCAATTATCCAACAGATCATCTCTACCGGCAACTTCAGCTATTTTTGTCCTTCCGATAGGCTTAGCATAGTACAATCTGTCCAAGCAACCACATGCAACCGGTTCCTCATTTCCGTCCATATAGGCATTAATTATGAGACCACGAGAAGGCAAACCCATATAATGACTCATCAGAAGTCTCTTGCCAGCACATATTTCCGAAAATCTGCGAGCCACACGAATGTCCAAAGAAATTCCTTTATTAGTGCATACCTTCCAAGACACGATCGGTAGAATTTGACTTTCTTCACCATTAAGCTTAGCAATAAGAGTGTCTCCATCTAAAAAGAAGTCAATTCCTTTATCCTTTTGGACTAGGCCTTGCGGTAAAAGAAAAAATGTTTTCTTCCCATCATTATGACAAATCAAATACGAACCCTTCAATCTTATATCAATCAATTTATTCATAGAATCTCCTCCTTTTCCTTGATATTACAACCTTTTGGAAATTGAATGTAAAAAACAAATGGTAACAAATTTCTTATAACTGATTTTACAAGTAACTGCATCATATTTTATATGAACATCCAATCTGACCACACAACCTCAAAAATTTCTCAAAAAAATCTAAATCGTTCACTCGTTTTAGTTGACATCTAAATCATGCACTCGCGAAGAATGACATCTAAATCGTGCACTCATCGAGCACTGACATCTAACCTGACCACTTAACTATCAAATAAGGCCTTAATTGACTTGTTCACGCGAAGTGAAAAATGCTATTTTCGTTTGGTGGATATAAAACACATATGCCTGTAAAATGTTGATATATCAGGGTTTACGGACTTTATACTATTTGCCCTTGACATCATTACTATGCTGTCAGTAATATTTGCTTTTCATAAATAAGGATATTCATTTCAAATCATCTGAAAATGCATCAATGCATCCGTAACTAGATTTGATTTTGCTTCCGGGCATTGCGGTTGCCTGGCATGTTCACTTTTGGATTTGTTATAGCATTCACGTTCTTTAATACCAAGCTTCTCCTTAACCTGAGCTATATACAACGATGAAACTTTTACACCGTGCTTTTCCTGTATATAATCCTTGATTTCCTGATAGGTTGCAGCTGTTTCAGCCGGTGTTGTATCCAGCTCGCTCATATCGATCTTTACATCTAGATATGTGTCCGGCTTTTTTCTAACCAACTGAACAACAGTCTCGACATGCGGTGTGCGGGGAAACATATCCACAGGGTAGGCGACTTCTGCACAATATCCGTTTGCGAAAAGGTATTTAAGGTCGCGAGCGAGTGTTGCGGGGTTGCAGGAAACCATTACAATTCTTTCGGGGTTCATTCTGACGAGATGGGAAAGCGTCTCGTCTCCGCAGCCCTTTCTCGGAGGGTCGGTTATAGCGAGACTTATATGTTCCCCGCGCGAGAGTAGCTTTTCCGCCGCCGCGCTTGCGTCATCACAAAAGAATTCACAATGGGTGAGCCCCATAGTCTCGGCGTTAGCCTTAGCGTCCGCCACGGCTTGGCTCACTACCTCTACGCCGATAAGCTTTTTGCAGTCTCTCGCGAGCGATAGCCCGATTGTACCTGTTCCGCAATAAAGGTCAAGCACAGTATCGTCAGGCGTTACCTTTGCGACCTTCTTTATCTTACCATAAAGCGCCGCCGCGCCCTTTGCGTTCACCTGAAAGAAGGAGAGTGGCGAAAGTCTAACGGGAACGGAAGAAAGTTCATCATTAATACTCCCGTTTCCGTAAAGAGTTTTACAAACGGCTCCGAGAATAACGTTGGTACGGCTTTTATTTATATTAAGCACGATTGTCTCTATCTGCGGGAACAGCTCGCGTATCTTTAAAAACTCATCGGTGTGCGGCAAAGCATCGCCGTTAATTATTAGGCATAGCATAACCGAGCCCGTCTTTTCGCTTTGCCGAAGTAGAATGTGCCGCAAAAGTCCCTTGCCTGTTTCCTCGTCGTAAGCCGTGACCTTTAAGTCGCTCAGCATTTCGGAGCATTTCTTTGCGATTTCGTTCAAAAGAGCGGGCTGAAGAAGACAGTCGCCTACGGGAACAACTCGGTGGCTTCGCGGCGAAAAAAGCCCTGCGAAAAGCCTTCCACTTTCTTGAGAAACGGGAAACTGAACCTTGTTTCGGTAACGATTCTCCAGCGGGCTCGGAAGCGTCGGCGCTACTTCGATATCTATTCCGCCAAGCCGAGAAAGCGCGTCCTTTACAAAACCGCGTTTTGCATTAAGCTCGGACTCGTAGCTTATATGTCTTAGCGAACAGCCGCCGCAGAGCTTGTACTGCGGGCAGTCAAGCGGTATTCTGTCGGGCGAAGGGGAGACAATACTTTCGACTATTCCGAAGGCGTAGCTTTTTTGAAGCTTTACTATTCTTACAAAAAGCTGGTCGCCCGCCGCGGTAAAAGGAACGAACACGGCAAAACCGTCAATATGTCCTACACCGTTTCCGTCACTGGAAAGACTCTCTATTTCAAGTTGAATGATATCGTTTTTCTTAAGCATAATTTTCTCCGTGCTAATAAATTATTTACATTATAACATAAAGGTGAGGCCCGCGCACAAAAAGAAAAAACAATAAAAATATATTGAAAAACGATAAAAATATATTGACAAAGACCTTTTGGCGTGCTAAGATAGCGTCAATGACAGTCAGAGAGGAATTAAAGGTATGTGGTCAAAATCAAATTCCGTTAAGCTTTCGAGTATACTCGTAAAAATTATGTTTGTTTGCTGCGTTGCGTCAATTTTCCTTATTCCCGCCGTGGCGAAGTTCTATGACGGCGTTTCGGCGCGCGAGCCCGTTTTCTTACCGCTTTGCATAACACTCTATTTTGCGCTTATACCTGCGTTTATCCTACTTGTAAATCTTAATATGCTTTTGGAAAACATAAAAGCGGAACAGGTTTTTATTAAGAAAAACTGCGCCATATTAAGGCTTATCTCCTACTGTTGCTTCGCTATTGCGGCGATATTCTTCGGTTTTGGCTTCTTCCGCGCTTTAGCCTTTCTTATAGCGTTTGCGGCTGGCTTCTTCGGGCTTATCCTTCGCGTGCTAAAGAACGTCTTTGTGAAGGCCGTGGAGATACGCGAAGAAAACGACGCCGTGATATAGGTGTACGGTATGGGTATTATAGTAAATCTCGACGTGATGATGGCAAAGCGAAAGATATCCCTCGGCGAGCTTGCCGCCAAGGTTGATATAACTCCTGCAAATCTGTCAATACTAAAAACCAATAAAGCGAAGGCTATACGTTTTTCCACCCTTGAAAAGCTATGCAGGGAGCTAAAATGTCAGCCGAGCGATATTCTGGAATTTTCGGAGGACGAAAATAATGACTGACGATACTAATTCTAAGCTACCAAGTCAAAGCAATATACCCGTTTACGCTGCGGCACCGAATGTTAAACCGCAGTACGCCTTTACAAATCGAGATACTGCCTTCAGCGCGGCAATGCTGCTTATGGGCTTCGCGTTTATGCGGTATGTTTTCTTTAATGTGGCGGGCTATTTTACAACGGCGTTCTTTGTTCTTTTAATGACGCTTTGTGTTGTGTACTTAAAGGGCGAGGGCAAGAAGCTTTCCTTTTACCACCTGACCCTTTGCGGCGTGTATTACGCCTTTTCCCTTGTGTTTTCCATAACCGACAATGGCTTCGTAAAGTCGCTTGATACACTATTTCTATTGCTTCTTGGCGCGTATACGGTTTTCGCCGTGGCGAACGACAGGGAGCGTCCGAACAGGCATTTTACCCTTGATATGCTAAATTCTCTTTTCTCCGTTCCGTTCGCCGGCTTTGGCTGCGCGCCGAAAGCGATGAAAACGGGAAAGAAGTCGGTTGGCAGAACAATTCTCCTCGTTCTTTTAGGCTTGCTTATTACTGTACCGTTGACACTACTCGTTTTCGGGCTTTTATCCTCGGCGGACGAGGGGTTTAACAGCCTAATGACAGGTATATTCAAGGATTTTACCTTTGATATAGCTTTAGTTCTTCAAATTATTCTTGCCATTCCCGTCGGCTTCTATCTTTTTGGACTTCTGTTTTCTAACATTAAGAAGTTTAAGTCGATATATCTAACGGACGAGTGGTACGACATAAGGCGAAACGGTATGCGTATTCTGCCGAGCGTTACGGCATACGCCGCGGTTACTCCGATAGTTATACTCTACCTTGTTTTCGTTTTTGTTCAAGCGGATTACTTCTTCTCCGCCTTCTCGGGAGCACTTCCCGCAAGCTTTAGCTACGCCGAATACGCGCGTCAGGGCTTCTTCGAGCTTTTCGCTATAGCGCTTATAAACCTTGCGGTTATTGCGGCGCTAACTCTCTTTTCAAAATACCGCGAAGACGGGAAAAAGCCGCTTGCCTTAAAAGTATATACAATCGTTCTTTCCGCGCTCACCCTTTTGATATTAGCTACGGCGTTTTCAAAAATGGCGCTTTATATTGAAAGCTTCGGTCTTACGAGAAAGAGAGTTTATGTCTCGTGGTTTATGATACTTATTGCTATTTTCTTTGTAGTAATAATAATTAAGCAGATAAAGGAAAAGCTTTGCATAGCGAACGCTATGAGCGTGGTGTTTACACTTCTTTTCGCGGTGCTCTGTTTTGGAAATATTGACGGACAAATAGCAAGATATAATATCTACCGTTATACGGAATACGGCGAGAAGGTAGACCTTGAGGCGCTTTATGACCTTTCCGACGACGGCTGGGCGGTTGTGCTTAAAAGCGAGGGCTTCAGCGGTTTAGATGTTGAGATAACAAAAGAGAGCAAAGAAAACCTCGATTTATATTATGGCAACTACGAAAATGACAATTTGGGCGAGAGCAACCGCCTTGAACGCTTAAGCAAAGCAAGGCAATTCGACATAGACTACAAATTTAATTATTACAATCTTTCAAGTCTCGCTGTAAAAACGCTTACAGAAAAAATGAATTAGGAGAAAAATATGAAAAGAACTATAGGAATTATGCTTATACTGGCGCTTGTGTTCTGCCTTGGCGCTTGTACGGAAGAAAAGCCTGAACAAAAGGAAGACGCGTTTATCCTTGAGGTAATAAATGAATGTGACGATGAAGTCTACGGCTTTCATATCGAATACAGCTTAGACGGTCAAAACGTCAGCGGCGGAGGCGGTGTAAACGCCGACGGAAGCGCCGTATCGAAGAGCGACAGCTTCTACTTCGAATTCAACAAGAAGGATAAAGCAGATAGCGACGATATTTCAGCGCTAACAGCGCAAATAAACGTTATAACCGACGAAAACGGAGCAGAGATACCAATAGATGAGAAGGTTTCGCTCAACGCGAAATTTGGCGAAGCAAAGTCCGTAGTAGTAAGAGGTAACGCTGAAAGCGGTTATACTGTCGAAACCAAAGAGAATTAGTAAAAATGCGCGGAGAGAAATCTCCGCGCATTTTTTGTATAAAAGGTAAAATCTTAAATTTTACGTGAAAAATATGTATTTATATTGTATAATATAAAGCACTGTTCACATTAATTCGGAGTAAGAATGATAAAAGACAAAGACATTTTTGACGATAAACGCCGAAAGCGCCACGCATGGTGGAAAAAGTTCAAGGAAAACAATATCCTAACGAACTATACCGTTATGCTGGTTCCTCATTCTGAGAAGAAACCCAAGCGGTTAAGGTTGCCCGCGGGAGTAATAGTTCTTTTTATCTGCGTTTGCTTTACGCTATTAGGGCTTACTACCTATTGGGCTTATTCGGCGTACTGTCTAAAGCTTGTAGAAGCGGAAAACGCGGGACTTAAAAAGATAAGCGCACAGCAGGAAAAGCAGATAGAAGACCTTGATGAGCTTGCGGGTAATATGCTTATGCGGCTTGATTTGGTTAGCGAGTCTGAGGATGCTGTTCGTGAAAAGGTCGGGCTATCTCCGTCACTTGAGGGTGTGGGTGGCGTGCCGTCGTTAAGTTTTAGCGAAAAGCCCATTACGGCAAACTACAAGGAACCCGGCGACCTTACGCTACAAGTACAGCTAAAGGCGCTCGAAAATAGAATGAGGGCTGTAAACGAACTCTTAGGAATTGAAGAACAGAACGTCAGCGTTCTTACAGGTGAGGTGGACGCAAGGCTTTTGTACCTTAACAGCATTCCGGATAGCTGGCCGATAAGCGGCGCAAGGTACACCTCCTCCTTCGGTGGGCGCGTTAACCCCTTTGATGACAGCGAGAGCGAGCAGCACAGCGGCATCGACCTTTCCTGCGAGTACGGTACGCCCGTTTATGCCGCGGGGAAGGGAACTGTTTTTACAGCCACCTATATGGAAAGCTGGGGTAATGTGGTAATGATTGACCACGGCTTCGACTACAGGACGGTCTATGCGCATTTAAGCTTAATTGATACAAACGTAGGCGAAGCGGTTGAAAAGGGCGAGCTGATAGGCTACGCGGGAAGCTCTGGGCGAAGCACAGGCACCCATCTTCATTTCAGCGTGGAATATAACGGAGAATTTGTTGACCCGCTTGATTTATTGCCGTATACTGATGATATAATGGATTTAGATAAATGATAAACAGCGAAAGGAAAAGGAACAAATGAGACGAGATAAGGGGAACGTAAATATGGACAATTCGGCTAAGGCAGATATAATGGAAACAATTATCGGCGAGACCACTATTTTTGACGGTTGCATAACCTCTTCAGCGACGCTTCGCATTGACGGTACGCTTAACGGAGAAATAAAGTCAAAGGGCACGGTTATTGTAGGACCCTCTGGAAAAATCAAGGGAAACATAAAAGCAAGCCAGCTTTATATAGCAGGCTATATTGAGGGTAACATAAGCGGTGACGAGAGAATAGAATTCTCCTCAAGTGGTCATCTGATGGGCGACCTTAACACTACAAATCTTGTAGTGGAGCAAGGCGCCGCTATTGATGGAAAGTGTAAGATGAAGAGCGCCGCGCAGACGGACACAGCTTCGGTTTCTCCTATTAAAAAAGATGATAAGCCCGAATTAATTAAGAAGTAAACGGCAAGCCGCACAACAGTGCGGCTTTTTGGTATAATAGATATAAAGACAACCGCGAGGTAAAGAGATGGACATTTCCTTTCAGACAAAATCTTTAAAGCTAATACGTCAGATTATCGACCGCCAGCAGAGTACGACGCCGATAATCCCGTTCGTTCCCCAAAAGCCCGCCGCAAAGCTTCAAAATACTGGGGGTTACTTCCCGCGCGTAAAGCCCGAAAGCGAGGGTGTATCTTCGAAATTGCTTTATGATTTTTTAAAGGAGCTTTCTGATAACCCCTTACTTGATATGCACACCGTATCGGTTATAAAAAATGGAAAGACCCTGCTCGTGGCGGAGTTTGGCGCGTATAAACGCGATTACTGGCACATTACCTATTCGCTTTGCAAGAGCATTACAAGTCTTGCAATAGGAATGCTTATAGACGACAAGGTGCTTTCGCTTAACGAAACCGTGGCGTCAATCTTTCCACAGAAGGCTAACCTTATGACCGCCACCTTTCAAAAGAAGCTAACGGTTGAAAACCTCTTAAAGATGAGCTCTGGAGTCTTGTTCAACGAAGCGGGCTCGGTGACAGAAACGGAATGGGTTAAGAATTTTCTCGAATCCGCCGCCACCTTTGAATCGGGCAAGGGCTTTTCCTATAACAGTATGAATACCTATATGCTCTCGGCAATCGTTCAAGAAAAGACGGGCAAGCCTCTGAAGAAATTTCTCGACGAACGGTTATTCATTCCTTTAGGCATTACCGATATCTTCTGGGAGGTAAGTCCTGAGGGGATAAACAAGGGCGGCTGGGGGCTTTACATTAAGCCCGAGGACGTCGCGAAGATAGGCGCGTTAGTTTTAAACGACGGTGTATGGAACAAACGACAGATAGTTTCAAAGGAATATATTAAGCTTGCCACGACGCAGCACAACGAAGCGCCCGCGGCATATGGCGGCTATAATTACGGCTTTCAGATTTGGGTCAACAAGGAAGAGAACAGCTTTCTCTTTAATGGTATGTTTGGTCAAAACCTTATCGGTTATAAGGATAACGGCATAATCGTAATGAGCAACGCGGGCAATAACGAGTTTTTTCAGGTCAGCGGCTTCTTTGACACCCTTCATAAGTATTTCGGAAAAAGTGCGCCGACATATACGCACGGCGGCGGATGGCACACGAAGCTTAAAATGCTCGAAAACTCGCTTAGTAGCTTGAACAAAAGGGAAGCCCGCGAAAGTCTAAAGCTTTGCGAGAAGCTTAACAGACTTGAGTATGAGTTTAACCTTGCCGAAACGGCGGGTTTAAGCACAATGCCGCTGTTTTTGCAAATAGCCCAGAACAACCACACGAAGGGGTTATCAGAGATAGGCTTTTCGCTTGAAAGCGGGCGCCTTTTCGTAAGCGCCGTAGAAAGCGGCGAGAGAAAACGGTTTGAGGTGGGATTTTCTAAGCCCGCCTATACGGTTCTTGAATACGGCGGTGAGCCTTATACCGTAGGCGTAACGGGGAGACTTTGCAAAAACGAGGACGACATTTTAGTTTTAAAGCTGCGGCTTTCCTTTGTGGAGACTGCCAATACCCGTTTTATTAAGTTTCGCTTTATTTCTAAGGAAAGCATTGAGGCTGAATTTTATGAGCAGCCGAACGAGGGATATTTATCAGTGGCGCTTGACTGCACCGTTAAGGAAATAAAAAATATCCGGTTCCTCGACCCGATTATCGCGAAGCTTGATTCAGACTTTATCGATTACAAGGTTTTTTCCACCTTCCATCCGCGCATCACGGCAAAGAAAAAATAGACGCATAATTAAAAGGCAGGGCGAAAAGCCCTGCCTTTAATACTGTTATTACTAATCGTGAACTAAAAGTTTAGTTGACATAAGTTCAAGCTTGCATAGAGCTCACAGAAAAACCAAGCTGACAAGCTTTGGGTTAATCTACTCTCTCGTCGCCTAAGAAGAAGAGTGCCACCGTGCCGCAGCCCGTGTGAGAGCCTATAACGGTACCGATACTGAATATTTGTACCTGACCGTTAAGCATAGGGAAGCTTTGCTCCACAAGGTCGGCAACGGCACGAGCGTCGTCATAGCAAGCGGAATTGCAGATAAAGCATTTACCGCTGTAATTAATACCGTCCTTCGCGTGGGCTTTCATCTTATCAACAATACGCTCAATTACGCGCTTCTTTGTGCGTATCTTTTCGCGGGGGATAAGCTGACCTTTTTCGTTCATATTGAGTAGTGGGCATATTCCTAAAAGTGAACCGAAGAAGCCCGCCGCCTTTGAAACACGTCCACCGCGAATATATGACGTAAGGTCGGTGGAGAAGAACCAGTGGTGTATATGAAGCTTGGTCTTCTCGGCAAAATCGCGAAGCTCGTCAATCGTCAAGCCTTCGTCCCGCTTGTCCGCGAGAAGCTCAATAAAGAGTCCGTAGCCTGAGGACGCGCCGAGAGAATCAACAACATAGAACTTCCGTTCCGGATATTTCTCGCAAAGTTCCTCGCAGGCGATGCGAGCTGAGTTGTAGGAGCCCGAAAGCCCCGACGAAAAGCTTATGTGTAAAAGATCCTTGCCATCCTTTAGAATCGGCTCGAAGAACTTTTTAAACTCGTCAACGTTTACCTGCGTAGTGGAGGGCTCAGAGCCCGCCGCCACACGCTTGTAAAACTCCTCGTAGGACATCGTATGACCGAAATCGTCAGGATACATCGCGCCGTCCATATTATAATGGAAGCACACGAACGGAAGGTTTCTCCCGTCAAGGTGCTCCTTCGTAAGGTCTACTGTTGAACAACAGCTAAGTACATAATCACTCATTTTCTGTCTCCCATAACATAAATAAGATTTTGTGCGTTGCCGCTACGCTAATGATACACAAGGAAGAGTGTTCAGTCACCCTACCGATTTTCAAAACCGCTCTACTGTTAAGAAACCTAACGGTAGAGAAGAAAAAGCAACTCTACCAACGGTAGAATTAGTTAAAAATAGTTATTGAATATTATATTTATATATGATACAATTTTAATGCCTTAAAGGCTTCGCAATTGGCGAATTGTGGGGAGAAAGATGAACGAGTTAAAAAATATTATCGCGGGAAATATTATTGAACTTCGGCGCTCGTCTGGAATAACCCAAGCGGAGCTTGCCGAAAAACTAAACTACACCGATAAGGCTGTCTCAAAATGGGAAAGGGGAGAGTCTATACCCGACGTTGCCGTTTTGAAGAATGTCGCGGATATCTTTGGCGTTACGGTGGACTATCTGCTGTCTGACGAGCATATAGACAAAGCCGCTATGAAAAGCCGCGCCGACAAAATGAAGAACAAGAACCATTTAATTATAACCCTTTTATCTGCGGCGCTTGTTTGGCTAATAGCCACGGTGCTTTATGTTATTTTTGAAATTATTCCGAACGCCGACGGAAGATGGTGGATGGCTTACGTCTACGCGGTTCCCGTTACCTGCATTGTACTTATTGTTTTTAATTCCCTTTGGGGCAGACGTTTTACTAATTTTGCTCTTATCTCCGCGCTTGTGTGGAGCATATTAGTCTGCCTTTACCTTACCTTTGCGACTTACAAAATTTCGCTTATCTTCGTAATAGGTATACCCGCGCAGATTATAATTCTTCTTTGGGCGGGCTTAAAGCCGAAGAAGGCGGTAAGCACGCAGCAGTAGCTTTCTTGTTTCAAAGAGATTACAAATTCTAAAAAAATGTTGACAAACCTTGAAAGCGGTGGTAAACTTTCGTCAATAAGAACCGTTGAGCAAGGAGAGTAACCTTTCTCTACGCAATTAAGAGAGCCGCAAAGTGGTGGGATTGCGGTATTGCGCGAATGGCGAATGGGCTTGCGAGGGCAAACCGAACGCGAAAGCGTTAGGGGCGACGGGTACCGACCGTTATATCGGCGAGCGTATGTTAGTACGCGGTGAGTGCGTCCGCAAGGGCGAATTTAGGTGGTACCGCAGGAATTATCTCCTGTCCTAATTTATTAGGACAGGAGTTTTTATTTTGCGTAAAGCCTTGTAAAAAGCGGTCTTATTCAAAAACTATTTTTATGAAAGGGTAAACACAATGGAAAAGAACATTCCGTACAAAATCTATCTTGAAGAAAACGAGCTTCCGAAGCAGTGGTATAACGTCCGTGCGGATATGAAGAATAAGCCCGCGCCTCTTCTTAACCCCGCAACGCTTGAGCCTATGACCGTTGAAGAGCTTTCGGCGGTCTTCTGCACCGAGCTTGCGAAGCAGGAGGTAGACGACAAAACAGCTTACTTTGATATCCCGCAGGAGATACTTGATTTCTACAAGATGTACCGTCCGTCGCCACTCGTCAGAGCTTATTGCCTTGAAAAGGCGCTCGGAACTCCAGCGAAGATTTATTACAAGTTCGAGGGCAACAACACCAGCGGCAGTCATAAGCTTAACAGCGCGATTGCTCAGGCGTACTACGCGAAGATGCAAGGACTTAAGGGCGTTACAACCGAAACAGGAGCAGGGCAGTGGGGTACCGCGCTTTCTATGGCGTGCGCTTATTTGGGACTTGACTGTAAAGTGTTTATGGTTAAGTGCTCATATGAGCAAAAGCCCTTCCGTCGAGAGGTAATGCGTACCTACGGCGCGTCGGTTACACCGTCGCCGTCTACAAACACGAAGGTAGGAAAGAAGATACTTGAAGAGCACCCCGGGACATCGGGGAGCCTTGGTTGCGCTATATCCGAGGCGGTAGAGGTGGCTACTTCTACCGAGGGTTACCGTTATGTTCTCGGTTCTGTCTTAAATCAGGTTCTTCTGCACCAAACCGTAATAGGTCTTGAAGCCAAGGCGGCGTTCGATAAAATCGGCGTCAAGCCCGACGTAATTATAGGTTGCGCGGGCGGCGGCTCTAACCTCGGCGGACTTATTTCGCCGTTTATGGGCGAAAAGCTAAGGGGCGAAAGCGATTACAGGATTATCGCTGTTGAGCCGAAATCCTGCCCGAGCCTTACAAGGGGAAAGTACGCCTACGACTTCTGCGATACTGGCATGGTTTGTCCGCTTGCAAAAATGTATACCCTCGGCAGCGGCTTCATTCCCTCCGCTAACCACGCGGGCGGACTTCGCTACCACGGTATGAGCTCGACGCTGTCACAGCTTTATGATGACGGACTTATAGAAGCAACATCTGTAGAGCAAACCTCGGTTTTCGAAGCGGCTACTCGCTTTGCTCGCGTAGAGGGGATACTTCCCGCGCCTGAAAGCAGCCACGCTATTCGCGTAGCGATTGACGAGGCGCTTAAGTGTAAAGAGACGGGCGAAGAAAAGACGATACTTTTCGGACTTACAGGAACAGGTTACTTCGATATGGTCGCGTACCAGAAGTATAACGATGGTCAGATGTCCGACTATATACCTACGGACGAGGACCTCGCGGCAGGCTTCGCGGGTATTCCGAATATTAATCTTTAATCATTAAATCGCAAATTTGTAGTGCGAACGGCATATTAGCTTTTCATAGTAAAATTAAACCCACTGTTGGGCGCAAGCCTTTCAGTGGGTGCTTTTTATATAAGTCTATGGGGCTTGCGGCGCTCGTTAAACCGTTAATTCAATTGCGTTTCCGTCTGGGTCGGCGATACAGCTCTCGTAATAGCCGTCGCCCGTTTCGCGTACTGGGCTTAAAACCTCGTAGCCGTCTGTGGACAGTCGCTCTGTGAGCGCACGCACATTTTCGCGAGAGCCTACAGAAAAGGCGATATGAGCTATGCCGTTTTCAAGCCGCTTCGCCTTTACAAGGCTAAGCTTTTCGTGAGCCATTAGCTCGAGCCGCGCTCCAGAGGAAAGGGTGAGAAAGTAGCTGGAAAAGCCTTTGTCGTTTGCGTACTTGTTGCCACTTTTTGCGCCGAAATACCTTTCATAGAAGGCGCGTGAGCGCTCAAGGTCGGTGGTATATACACCGATATGAGATACCGTAATTTCCATAGTATTTCCTTTCGCTTTTATTGCTTATTTTACTGTCTTATAGAAAAACGCTTAACGATGAAATTAGTTCTCCATAGGGAACTTCATTCCCCAATCCGCGCGGATAGAGTCCATAAGCTCCATAACCTTAATCGTTTGCGAATGAGGCATTTCTGGGCACTCGAGTTCGCCGCGCTTAATCGCGTTAATAGCCGAAAGCACTTCGTATTCGTAGCCTGTTATCTGCGCGGGAGATTTGATTGTTTTTACAAGCTTTCGCTCACTGTCGTAAACGCGAACGGCTTCGTAGTTGTTAATGTTTTCGACCTTTATAAAGCCATTTCGCCCGTTGAAAACACCCTCTCGGTCGGTGTTGCATTTTGTAGTAGTGTACATTGTCGCTATGCGCCCGTCGCTATAGTTAACAATGAAGGAATCCTGAAGGTCTACGCCCTTGTCTGACATTTCGGCAGAAGAAAAAATGCTTTTAATATCGTCGCCAAAGAACATTGAAGCAAAATTCAGTACATAGACGGATAAATCAAGAAGTGCGCCGCCCGCGAGAGAGGGCTCTTGAATTCGCGGTATATTATCAATGGCGTAGCCGAGATTGCAGGTAAGAGAGGTTACTTCGCCGATTACGCCGCTTGCGAGAAGCTCGGATATCGTTGCTCGCATAGGCATATAACGTGTCCAGATAGCTTCAGTAAGAAGAAGCCCCTTTTGCCTTGCGAGTGAGAGAACCTCTTTCGCCTGTTCTGCGTTTACCGTAAAGGCTTTTTCGCAAAGCACGTTCTTTCCATACTCAAGACAAAGCTTTATATGCTCATAATGGTGAGAATGAGGGGTAGCGATATAGACAAGTTCAACCGCCTTGTCGCTTAAAAGCTCTTCATAAGAGCCGTAAGCCTTTTCGAAACCGTAGCGTTTCGCAAACTCGCGTGCCTTATCCAAGCTGCGTGAACCGACGGCATAGCATTCCGCCTCTTTCAAGCCACAAACGGTTTTCGCCATCGTATTCGCGATATTGCCAGCTCCGAGAATCGCAAATTTCATTTTTTCGACCTCTCTTGTTTCATAATATATTTGAATTATATCATATAAAAAGATAAAACCATACAGCGCTATACTACGCGGGCTTAAGCTTCTACAATCCAATGTTGTTCTATACTAAGATTTTGAGGACAAGAACGGGCGAACACACAAAGAAACCCCAGAGCTCAAAATAGCTATTATATTAACCAAACAAGCAGGTGAGAAGAAAAGAGTGCAGAGTTACTAAGACATCCATTTGCGAAACAAGGTAGCAGAAGGTAGCAGCGTTTATGGCTGAAAGCTTTCAGATAACGGCATGAGATGGTTTATTCAAGAGATGACAAGGTATTATGCAAAGAAAAAGCACCGTCAATAGAGACGGTGCTTTTTAATTACCTCAAAAACGAACAAAAGGTTCGACTGAGTGTCCATTGGTGGAGATAAGGGGGATCGAACCCCTGACCTCTTGACTGCCAGTCAAGCGCTCTCCCAGCTGAGCTATACCCCCAAGTTTTCTGCGACTTGAACATTATAATATATAGCTTCGAAAAAATCAATAGCTTTTTAACGACTAAAAAGCATAAAATATGTGTGCTGTAAAAAGAAGCGAACAAAAACGCCGTGGGAGCACCACGGCGTTTTATGTTACTGTTTTTTAGAGAACCGACGCTATTTTCGCTATCTCCGCCTTTACCCTTTCTATCGTATCGCGGCGAGAACCGAGCATTAGCCGTTCATCCGCGAAACGGCGAAGGTATGCGCAAAACGCCGCCGCCATTGTTTGCTCGGTTATGTCAAAAACAACAAAAGGTTCTTTAATTTTAACAAGCAAAGCACGAGTATCACCTTTAGCGTAAGCGATAACATTATCGGGGTTTGTGTCGTCTGTAAATACGGCGTTGTAATTCGGAAAGGTCGTAAGAAACCAAAGTATCTGTTCTAAATGCGTTTTATACTCCGCTGGAGTATAGTATATAATTTTGTTTTGCAGTGCGTAGGTGCCGGGTATCGGAACGGTTCCGTTAATTATGTTCTCGATTTTAGAAAACCGCATAATATCCGTTATTTGATTATTTCGAAGCACCTTCTCACGGGACTCATATCTCTTTTCAAACGACTCGCACAATCTTTTTGCAAAAGGGGTATTAAGCTGCCTTATTCGTTCGCGTATTTCGGCAGGCAGCGTGTTAATTGATAACCCTCCCGTTTTGTAAACTCCCGTATCCTCTATAGCCGCAACTGACTCCGCTTCGGTGAAAATGCGCTCCGTATTTGCTCTATAGGTTTTCATAGCGGGACGGCAAAGCTTCATAATAGCGGCATACTCGTTAGTAAGAATTTCAACTATACCAGCGTCGCGCGTTAATATGGTCATACCCGATTCTCTTATGCTGTAAACAGAACTTGAATACAGCACGATATGCCCGGGGATTATAAAAATCGTACGCCTATGGAGCGAATCTCTCGCCCACGGATAGTAGTACTGCTGAATAGCGCCCGCCATATAACCCGGAAGCCAGCGCTCAATAGACGCAAAGAGAAACTCTACTCCGTTAAAAGGCGGCTGAATGCGTTCAAAGGTAATACCTCGCGACGCTTGATTACTAAGAGAGGCGTTAAGCCAACGTGAAAAAACTACGTCTTCGGTTAACCAATCGAGCGATTCATCCGTGAAAAGCCCGATTTTGCAGGGCTTATCAAGCGTATCGACATAGGCGAGCATATCCTTAACCGCCTGCCGCTTACCATCATTTTTATAGTAGGCAAAAACGCCGTGTGAATCAGGCGCCTTGCCGTCTGACTGCTTGCGCTCGTCGGGTAGCGTATCGTTTGAAAACAGCTCGAAACTGCTAAGAAAGCGCCCCGCGGGAGTTTCCTGAGCGCGGCTTACGCCCATTAGCCAATCGCAAAGCACGTTTGCGATTACCCCCTCGTTCACCGAGCCGTTAAGACGCGGGTCGCAGGTGTAATTACTTAGCGCATTGAGACGAAAGGCATCCTCAAAGCGGGTAGAAAAAAACTCCGCGATATTCCTTATAGTTTTAACGTTGGATGGCATCTTTCGTTCGCCAGTTTTTATTCTGCTTATATACGGACGCCCAAGCCCGAGTGAATCAGCGAGCTCAGCTCCTTTAATATCGGTTAAGGACAGTAGCGCCGTAAGCTTTTCGGAAAATTCCATAATGTCACCTCTATAAAACTATACCATACATCTTAACTGTAAGCAACGTTTATAGACAATATAAGTGCCAATATACTCCAAATTATTTATAGAAAAAAGCAGTAATCGCAATGCGATTAAGCACATAAGGCAATAGTGTTGCCAAGCAATATAAGCAATAAAGATGACGTAAATAACAGTTTTGTTAGCCGTAGTACCAAAGAATAGAAAAAGAGTAATGCCGAAAAACACTCGGCATTACTCTTTGAATTTTGAATTTGTAGGTCGGATTTGAGTTATTTATTATGCGCTATTTTTTCTTACTTGGGCGGTTGGTGAGAGCGCTACTTGAGGTGTTCTTGTTCTTTGTTACCGTTGCCTTTTTGGTAGCGGGTGAGGGGGTTGTTCCGCCCGTTTTTCTGCTGTTTTTTTCTAATGCCATTGTTTCTTCTCCTCTCGATATTTGTTGTCTGTTTTAGCTGTTTCTTTATTAGTTTCGTTACCCTTGCCGTTTAAAAATGGACGCGCCGCAATTCTATTGAAAAATTCAATGAGCGGTCCCATAAAGAAGGCTGTAATAATTGTACCTACGCCCGCTATTGTCGGGATATCCGCCGCCTTTCCTCCTGCGATTAGGAAGATTACGACTCCTGCCACGACGCAAAAGATGTCGGTGATTATGCGAACATATTGAAATTTTCCGAGCTTCCACGTTTTTGAAATAATTATCGCCACAGCGTCGTAGGTGGAGACGCCGAGGTCGGCGGTCATATAAAAGGCTGAGCCGAAGCAGATGATTACAATTCCCACGACGAGGCAGATAATCCTCGTCAGAATAGAGGGGCTAACAATAACCGTCTGCAAAAACTCATAGGTGAACTGGGTTATGTAGCCGAGTAAAAACAGGTTGATGAAGGTTGCTATTCCGATATAATGACGGTCAGCAATAAGCGAAAAAATAAGCAGTACCGCGTTAACGATTATATACAGCGTGCCGAAGTCTATAGGAATAAGCGCGTCAAGTCCGCTCATAAGCGACTGGAACGGGTCAACGCCGAGAGCGGCTATCTTAAATATACCCACGCTTACAGCGCAGATGATAACGCCGAAAAGCGACATAAAAACTCTTTTTAGCTTCATAGAATCACGTCCTTTGTCTTATCGAATACTAATACTTCCGCGCGCCTGTTGTCAAGTGGTGAAGTTTTCAAGAAAAAAGCTTGTTTCGTAAATTTGCGATATGTGCTATATTGTTTAGAGTATTAGAAGAGGAGTATGGTTAATGGAACAAAGCTGGGTTGAAATGAGGAACAAGCTATTAAGCGGCGAGACGGATATACAGTCTTTTGTGAATGAAATGAAGGATACTACAGTTTACTATTCTACTCCCGCGGGGAACGGCAAGGACGGAAAGCCGCAGCTTTATCTTTTATCTGGCAGCGGCTCCGATACGCACTATTTTCCTGTCTTTCTGTCGCTCGAAAGCTGTCAAAGCTGGTACACGAGCGTTGGCAGGGTAGGCTACGCGCTTTTAGAGGGCGAGCTTCAAAGGGTTTTGAATATGCTGGATTCCAACGAAATGCTGAATAAGCTTGGCGTGCTCGTGGAACTCGGCACCGATAAGCAGGTGATTATCCCGCCTAATATAAGAGCTGTGAAATAGCAGTTAAAATTTAAAATATGGAAACAGACGATATGAGAAAGAGCCCCGAAACGGGGCTCTTTTCTTTCAAATATAAAGCTTAAGCTGCTAAAAGCACCGTTCCTTGCGCGTTCTTCTGCATTCCTCAAAGACCTTGCCGTTTTCACATTGGTAGCAGACCTCGTTTGTAAGCGGCTTACCAGAAAAGAACTCTTCGATATTGTCATAGGTGGTTTTCGCTATGCTCTCAAGCGCTTCTTCTGTAAGAAAGGCTTGGTGTGAGGTGATAATTACATTAGGAAGGCTAATAAGCGTAGCTAAAAGGTCGTCGCGAAGTACGCTTTCCGAAAGGTCGCGGAAGAAGAAGTCCGCTTCTTCTTCGTAGACGTCCAAGCCCGCGCCGCGTAGGGTTCCGTCGTTGAGTGCCGCGAGAAGCGCTTCGCTGTCAATTAGTCCGCCGCGCGAGGTGTTTATAAGAAACGCGCCCTTTTTTACATTGGAAAAGGATTTGGAATCGAGCATATGAAAGGTCTCCTCGGTTAGCGGGCAGTGAAGAGAGATAACGTCGCTTCTCTTCAAAAGCTCGTCAAGCTCTACATATTCGTAGCCCGCGTCTTTTGCGGGGAATTTGTCGTAAGCGAGGATATTCATTCCGTAGCCGCGGCAGATGTCTATAAGCACACGACCTATCTTGCCTGTACCTATAACGCCCATAGTCTTGCCGTAAAGGTCAATACCCGTTAAGCCATTAAGGCTGAAGTTGAAATCTCTTGTTCTTATATATGCCTTGTGAACGCGGCGGTTCAGCGTTTGAAGCAGAGCGATTGCGTGTTCCGCTACAGCGTGCGGCGAATATGCGGGTACGCGCACTACGTTTATCTTGTTGTATGCTGCCTTAAAGTCTACGTTGCTGTAGCCCGCGCAACGCATGGCAAGAAGGCGAATTCCGCTTTCGTAGAGCTTATCTATTACTTCTTTATCTATTTCGTCGTTTACAAAAGCACATACCGCGTCGCAGCCCTCGGCTATCTTGACGGTACTCTTCTCGAGCCTTGCGTCACAGTAAACAATATCATAGCCGGGATTTGTTTTATCAAACCAGATTTTATCATACGGCTTAGCGTCAAAAAATGCGATTTTCTTCATAAATTCCACCCCTTAAGTTAGTCAGCGGAGCAACCGTCTAAATTCTATTTGCTTGCTTTTCACAATATAACATAAAGCTAACGCGCTTGTCTACGCGTAAAAGGTCGCGGCTAAAAACCGATTGCGTTTTGCCCGTAAAAGCGCAAATGAAAAAGAAATTACCTACATTTTAGGTAAAAGGTAATCGTTATTACCCAAAAAAGAAATTTATTTCGTTGAAGCGGCTACTATATATTGTTAAAATTAATATGTAAGAAGAAAAGACGAACTGACATAAGGCGTAAGCCCGAGACAGGAGAAAAGAAATTGCTCATATTTGACAGCCAAGCTAAAGTAGCGGAGCTAAACAAAAGCAATATCTCAAACGGGAGCAAGCAAGAAGAGACAATCACGATGAGCTATATGTTCTGTGGGGGCAAAAGCCTACGCAAGAACGATACGACTGAAACGTTTAATGAGAATACGGCAAGCGCTAAATGGCAAGGCGCGTAAAGCACGCGGTGAAATTAAAAAGAAACGGAATTGTTAGGACAAAAACCCGCTGCTTTCACGGCGGGCTTTGTCTTTAATTAAAACACTACAATTTGTAGCGATGCCGCTTTTTGAAAAGCGGCAGGAATTTGGCTTAATCTAAAGCCACAAAAAGCTGGAGGCGAGCGAATGCGAAGAAAAATTTTAGTTGTTGACGACCAAGCGATGAACAGAATGCTGATGAGGTCTATACTTCAATCAGATTTTGAGGTCCTTGAAGCGGGCAACGGATTTGCGGCGCTTAGGATACTTGAAGAGGAGCATAGTACCATTTCGGCTATTCTTCTGGATATTGTTATGCCACAGCTTGACGGTTTCGGAGTAATGGTGAAGATACGAAACAACCCCGATATCGCCCAGATACCGATAATAGTTCTGACGGGCAGCGGGGGAACCGATACCGAGGAGAGAGCGCTTGAAGCGGGAGCGATTGACTATGTGATTAAGCCCTGCAATCCCGTAATACTAAAGAATCGGCTTTGGAATACTATTAGGTTCGGCGAGCAAGCGGCGATAATGAACGAGACGAGGATGGACGTGCTGAGCGACCTTTACGGACGCTCGGGCGTTTTCGAGCGCACGAAAGAGATGATTTTCGAGCGTATGGCGTTGCTTGAAAAGGACAATTCCAACGATAGCGACGCCTTTTGGAATACTAAATCAATTGATTCTATAATTTTCAGCAGCTATGTCGGCGGCGCGTGTATCTTTGAATACCAGACTGATAAATTTAAGATAATTCGTGTAAATGAGAAATACTTGAAAATTATGTTCGGAAATTCGGAGATAAGCGACGAAGAGCTACAGACCGTTTGGGAAAAACGGATGGGTAAACAAGCGAAAGATAGCGCATTTAATGCCATAAAAAAGGCAGTTGAAAGCAAGGGTGAGGTAGCGGATGAAATAGAGCTCAAGGGCTTAGACGATTCAGAGAAACCGGTATATATTCGCGCAATTCTTCGCGTTATTGCACAAAGCGGAAGCAGATATCTTTTCTACTGCGTTATCGAGGACGTAACCGCGCAGAAGGAAGCGGAAAAGAACGAAAAGCTCGCTATGCAGCAGCTACAGATAATATTAAAAGAGATGAACGGCGGAGTTTCCGCGAGATTATATGATGAAAACGGCGAAGGAAGAATGATTTTCGCTAACGACCGCTACTATGAGCAAAGGGGTTATACAAGGGAACAGTACGAAAGAGAAGTCAAAAGCATTTTTGATTTGGTTTCGCCCGAGGTCGCCGAAGAAATGCGAAACCAGAACAAAGTAGTGCACGAGGGCGGGGTTTGCGAGCCGCAGGAGTATAGGATAAAAAGACGCGACGGTTCATTCGCTTGGCTTCGCAGCCGTATGACAATAACCCAAATAAGCGGATATGACAGTCCACTTCAAATCTCGATTTCCGCTGATATAACAAGCGAGATGGAAACGCTCGCTAAGGAGAAGGACACAAACACCCTTATGCAGATGATACTCGATAACGTCGCGAACGGCGTTACCGCCGTAGCGCTTGACGGAAGTAAGGTAGAGTATCTATTCGCGAATGAGAAATACTACTCGATGCTCGGCTATACGCGGGAGCAGTATCAAACTGAGGTCACAGACACCTATATGATTTTCCACCCTGACGATAGGGGGAAGATTTTTGAAGCTGTACAGAAGCTTACGCCAGAGGACAAGCCACTTGTGCTGGAATACCGCGCGTTTCGTCGTGACTGCACTGAGATTAAGGTTCGTATGGTCATAGTCAGCAAGGAGTATCACGAGGGGCAGCTTTTACAGCTAAGCGTTTTTGAAGACATAACCGAGGAAAGCCGTGAAGAGGAGCACCAAAAAGACCTAATAGAAAATCTTCCCTGCGGAGCGGGCATTTTTGATATCGCAGACAGTGATATTCGCTGCGTTTATCTAAATAAAAAATATTGGCAACTTGTAGGACGCGAACCGAATGCGGACGAGCATTACTCAGCTTTTAAATCTGTTCACGAAGAAGACCGACCATATCGTGGGACGACAGCAACCCCCGAATCCAGCTTGAGCCGCGCGGCGAAAGAGGCTATATAGAGCTTCGAGCCGTAAAACAGTAAAAACCGAGCGCCGTGCATTTGTACGGCGCTTTTGCTTACCTGTAAAGGGTTTACGAAAGGGTAAAATACGGATATAATTAGCATAAAGATATAGGAGGGTGGAAAAATGATAACCAAAGAAGGAATAGACAGCGGAAAGCCTTTTGACTGGGGCAAAACAAGCGAGGATTACGCGAAATTCAGGGATATCTACCCAAGCGTATTCTACGAAAAGATAACGGAAAGAGGGCTTTGCGTTAAGGGGCAAACGGTGCTCGATTTAGGTACAGGCACGGGAGTTCTGCCGAGAAATATGTACCGATACGGCGCAAAATGGATTGGAACGGATATTTCGGAGAACCAGATTGAGCAGGCTAAGCGCCTTTCAGAGGAAGCAAACCTCCCAATAGAGTATTATGCCGTTTCGGCAGAGAACGCTGAATTTCCCGAAAAATCCTTTGACGTTATTACCGCTTGCCAATGCTATTGGTACTTTGACCATAAACGAGCTATGCCGAAGCTGCGAAACCTTTTAAAGGACGACGGCAAAATGCTTTTCTTATATATGGCGTGGCTTCCGTTTGAGGACGAGATAGCAAACGCGAGCGAGCAGATAGTACTGAAATACAACCCCGCTTGGACGGGCACGGGCGAAACCTTTCACCCAATAGCCGTGCCCGACGAGGTTATACTCGACTACTTTGAGCCCACCTTTCACGAGGAGTATAGGATAGACCTGCCCTTTACCCGCGAGACGTGGAACGGCAGGATGAAGGCGTGCCGTGGCGTTGGCGCTTCGCTTTCAAGTGAGGACGTTGCGCGGTGGGAAGCGGAGCATATGGCTATGCTTGAGGCGAAAGCGCCAGAAAGCTTTACAATAAAGCATTACGCCGCAATGCTGGAATTTAATAAAAAAGAGATATAAAAACAATCTGTGAATATTTCGCAAGAACGAACTAAACGATATGTTATTATGATATAATTTATTCAAGCAAGAGGCACGGATAGTACTGTGGAGGTATTATTATGGAACAGAAGTTTTATATCTGTAAGCACTGCGGAAACGTTATAGCCTTTGTTAAGGCGAGCGGCGTTCCTGTAATCTGCTGCGGAGAAAAGATGACCGAAATTATCCCGGGCACTACGGACGCTTCGGTGGAGAAGCATCTGCCTGTATATACCGTTGAAAACGGAAAGGTTAACGTTACAGTCGGCGCTGTCGAACACCCTATGACGGAAGAACACTATATAGAATGGGTTTCCTTACAAACCAAATATGGCAATCAGCGCAAGGCACTGAAGCCGAACGAAGCCCCTAAAGTCTGCTTTAGCATATGTGAGGGCGACGAGGTAGAAGCAGTCTATGCTTTTTGTAATCTTCACAGCCTTTGGCGGGCATAATACTTAATGTGTACTCACTTTAGCTATAACCGCACTATTTGTTTAACAGTGTAAAAGAGGTCTTTGTGGAATTTGTTATTACCTTCTTTGAGGGTTTAATATCCTTTATTTCGCCGTGTATGCTGCCTATGCTGCCGTTATATATCTCCTACTTCGCTGGCGGTGCGGATAAGAAGCGGCGGGTGTTTATCCGTGCGCTCAGCTTTGTTTTAGGCTTTGCCATTGTTTTCAGCCTAATGGGGCTTTTCGCGGGGACGCTCGGTGGTTTCTTGGTTAAATATAAGACTGCGGTAAATATCGTCTGCGGAGTTATTGTCATTATCTTTGGGCTTTCCTATCTCGAGGTCATAAGGCTTCCATTCTTTAAAGGTATGAATTCGGGAAGAAGCGCCGATTCAGTAATCTCCGCGTTTGTTTTCGGCGTAATCTATTCGGTAAGCCTTACTCCGTGTATCGGGGCGTTTTTAGGCTCGGCGCTTATGCTTGCCTCAGCCTCCGCTACGGCGCTAAAGGGAGCGCTGTTGTTAGCGGTCTACTCGCTTGGGCTTGGTGTGCCGTTTATTATTTCGGCGCTGTTGATTGACAAGCTGGAAAAGGCGTTTACCTTCATTAAGAAGCATTACAGGGTAATAAATATCTGTTGCGGCGCGTTTCTTATCCTTATAGGTATATTAATGGCATTCGGATTAATGGCATTCGGATTAACGGATAGATTTCTGTCTGTTCTTCGGTGAGGTGAAAATGAAAGAAGGTACAAAGTTTCTTTTGGCGCTTATAGGTTTTGCGGCGGTTTTGGCTTTGGGCGTTTTCGGCTATAGATATTTATCGAAAAGCTATGAGAAGCCTAATAGCGGCATAGAGGAAGCTTTTCCGCAACAGGATGGAGAAGTTCAAGAAGAACAAGATACAACTGCAAATAAGAATACGGCGGCAGACTTCACCGTGACCGACTGGGAGGGTAACGCCGTTAAGTTATCCGATAATTTCGGAAAGCCGATTATTATTAATTTTTGGGCGACTTGGTGCGGTCCGTGTCAGTCCGAGCTTCCCGCTTTTAATGAGGCGTACGGCAGATACAAGGACGAGGTTACCTTTATGATGGTTGACCTCACCGACGGGTATAACGACAGCGTTTCAAGCGTTAAGGAATTCGTTAATAGCTACGGCTACGATTTTCCTGTGTATTTTGATACCGATTATGAAGGCGCGAACGCTTATGAAGTATATTCCATACCCTTCACGGTAACTATAGATAAAAACGGCAACATAGTATCCACCCACCTTGGCTCTATGGACGAAAGCACTCTCGAGGGCTATATTAACGAGCTTATTAAGGGAGAATAGAATGAAAATTACACTAAACCCTGACGAAGAGGTAGTAAAGACCGTTAAAGAGGGACTTGTGAGAACGGGCGGCTACTGTCCGTGCAGAATAGCGCGGACGGACGAATACAAGTGTATGTGCAAGGAGTTCCGTGACCAGATAAAGGACCCCGATTTTGAGGGATTTTGTCACTGTATGCTTTATTACAAATCAAAGGATTAAGGAGAAAAAGATGGCTGAGATTACATTAACTAAGGACAATTTTACAAAAGAGGTTATAGAATCCGATATTCCTGTGCTTGTTGATTTTTGGGCGACATGGTGCGGACCCTGCCGTATGCTTGCGCCAGTTATAGAGGAGATAGCGAAGGAATACGAGGGAAGGGTAAAGGTCGGAAAGGTTAACGTAGACGACGAGAACGATTTAGCCGCCTCTTACCAAGTGGCAAGTATACCGACTGTTATTTACTTTAAAAATGGAAAGTCGGTTTCCACCTCAATAGGCTACAAGCCTAAGGAAGAGCTGGTTAAGCTCTTTAAAGAATAGCTAATTTAAAGCGTCCGACACAAAACGTGTCGGACGCTTTAAATATACGAACTTATATGATAAAATACTTGTAAAACAAACTGAAAGTAAGGCTATGAAAAAGAGAGTAACGGCGATAACTCTATTACTTATATTAATACTTACCTGTTTCGGTGGCTGCGAGAAGAAGATGGAAGTAAAGCCGCTGACCGATGTAACTGATATTGGCGACGGGATGTACTCCTGCGTCTATGACGGTGTTGAGCGGAAATTTCTGTTATTTATGCCGTCAGCTTCAATGCAGGGCGCGCCGCTTATGTTTATGCTACACGGCTATTCAGGCTCGCCCGCTTCCTTTGCGGAAAGTACGGGTATGAACGAAACCGCCGAAGAGTACGGCTTCGCCGTAGTTTACCCCCAGGGACGTCGAGACCCGGGAGATTCCACTGGAGGCAACGGCTGGAATTCTGGGCTAAAGAGCACGGGCAATGATGATGTAGGCTTTCTCGCCGCGCTCGCGAATTACCTCACCGAAACCTACGGCTTTGAGAAAGACGCTGTATTTGCCGCGGGCTTCAGTAATGGCGCATTTATGATGTATCGTCTCGCGACAAAAGCTTCAGATACCTTTAAGGCGGTTGCGAGCGTATCGGGCGCGATGAGCGGCGGCGCGTGGGAGGAAAGAAGCAAAAAAGCCTCGATAGGCATACTACAGATTAACGGTACGGACGACGAGGTGATACCGAACAAAGACGGTGTTTTCGGTGACGCGCCCTCGATAGACGGCGTTATGGAATATTGGAGCAAAGCGAACGGACTGGATAAAAGCAGCGAGGAAAAGCTTTCGCAGAAGGTGTCAAAATGCACCTATTGGAGCGGAAGAAGCGATACTACCGTTTGTCATATCGTCATTGAAGGCGGAAAGCATTCGTGGCCCGAAAAAGCCTTTTCGGACATTGACGCGAACGAGGAAATACTTAAATACTTTAGCGGATATCTTGAATAGTAAAAGCCTTGCCGAGAGCATTCTTTACATAGGTGTATCTTGAGGGCAAAGCGTAACAAGGCTGTATTTGGCTGAAAGAGCAGACGGGTAACTGTCTGCTCTTTTGTTATCTTTCGGTTTTGATGGCTTTGCCTTCGCATTCGTAGTCACGGCGGTATACTTCTTCGCCTTCAATATAAACGCGCCTAAGTTTTATTCGCCGGCAAACGCTGGCGAGCACGACCTAATGACCTTGGTATCGCCGCGCTTTGGCAGAAGCTTTAGCCGCTTGCATATATGTGGAAAATGATACACAATTGATTTGGACGAAAATAGGACGAAAAGGCGCGATATATTATCCTCAGGCAAAACAAAAAAGAACTGAGAGGTAAGAATATGAAACGAATAACAGCGGTTATGCTTCTTTGCATAATTGTCCTTTGCGGCTGTACACAAGCTATTGAACCTAACAATGCTAATACCGCGCCAATAGTCGAAGAAACAGGCGTGCCAACGCCTCCGATAAGGGAGATAGAGGGCATCGTGCCTTTTATGGAATATGAGGGTTATTATTTCTATGGTACGCTGAAAAATGAGAGTTTTATCGGTCGAGTTGACAGATATATTGACCTTGAAAACGAGACAACCCGACCGCTGTGCTTTGTTGAGGGCTGTGAGCACAACTCAAAAAGCTGCGGAGCGTGCAGTACTGACGGCTTGACGAGTAGGACATTAAGCGCGGACGGAAAGATGCTTGTTTATCTGACGGATAAGGCCATTATGCTTGACAGCGAGACTTTATCATACAAAGAGGGCAAGTACGACGCGCTTTCCGTCAGCGACCTTGACGGAACAAACAAACGCGCGCTGGTTACCCTATACTGCTGTCCTCAAAAGGCGGGAAATCAGGAGCTAAGCTGGGTTTACTATGACGGAAGCAATGTTTACTATACCGTTTGCGAGAGTAACGAGGACAATTCCGAAACGAGAATTATCAAGAAAACAAATGT
>CAYWJF010000017.1:0-17210 GCA_964458545.1 uncultured Oscillospiraceae bacterium
AGAACAAAAGAAAAACAAGCAAGCGAACGCAAACAAATGTTTGCAAAACAGCGCGGAAGTGGGTATAATATAATGGCAAATAATTACACCTAATCATGCCACTTTACTTCCCGCCAATGACGGAGCTGCAAGAAGCGATACGGCAAGGAACAAATATGTTACTGCTGAAAAGAGAGGAGACCAAATGAAACAGGTGAAAATCATTGCAATTACTTTCGTGTTTCTGCTTCTTATAGCGTTTGCTGCATTGCTCTTTGTCACACCTATGCCGCCGACAGAGATTGTTGACTACGCTGAAACTCACAGCATATTTAGTCTGTCCGACGTTTACGACTTTGAGTGGGAGGTCGTTTATAACGACCGAAGTACCGCGGGGTCGGGCGAAAGGGTTAAAAAAGAGTATGGGCTCAATTTTTATGTCAGAAGCACGTCGGACGATATGGAAAGGCGACTTTATTTTGTGAATGACGGCAGAATGGTGAAAGCGTACACCTACAACGCTCTTAGCCTTGTTATCAATAGCGACGAACACATTTATCCCGACACCCTTTTTCACGCTATATGGAACGAAGGGAAAACGCAGGTAACGCTGTACGAGCTGTAAAGATAAAAATGTTTAAAACGCCCGTGGAGGAACTATGACTACAAAGGACTTGATTTTAAAATCAGCGGTTTCGGCATTCGTTGTTGTGTTGCTATTTAGCTTTGTTGCATTTACAGGCTTAGTGGCAAGTCAGGCGCTCGTATGGGTGTTCGTTGTTCTTTTTGTTTTGCTTATCACTTTCTGCGGAGTTTTGGCGGTGCGCTCTTCAATGAAGAAACTGCCAAGAAACAGTACTGTATTTCGATTAAAAGCAATTATTAGCGCAGTATTGTTATCGGTGATATTTACCTTCGTTTTCCTTAACCTATTAAGCGTTATAGTGCTTAATTTGGGGTCGGTATTAGTGTTTGTGGGTTTGTTTACTTCCCTTATAATATTTTTAATTGCAATCTTTATCGCAGTTATTCTGTTTTCGCACAAAAATCAAATACCCGTGAAACTGCGAGTAAACAAAAAATATGTACTTATTGGCGGGGCGTTTTTGGCGGCGGTAGCAGTTATTGCCTTGCTTCTTTGGGCTGAAATACAAAAAGGTATTACCTCGCTCGTCATAGTATATATGCTGTTCATTACACCCTTAGTCGAGGGCGTAATCGGAGTAATGCTTGCCGCTTCGTGGATATGCGACTCAAGTAAGGACTTGCAGAAGAAGCACGGAGGCGTGGCAACCTCAAAAAAGAAGGAACGCAAGCGGCTTTCGGAGGAGGACTTCGGAAACAACTACGAGGAGAAGCACAGAGGCACCTTTACGGAGGAAGCAGAAGCTCAGATAAAAGAGAAGTAAACACCGCCGCAGTTAAGATATAATTGAACAAAAGGGCTACGAAGTTACGCCACTTTACTTCCTGACAATGACGGAGCTGCAAGAAGCGATACGGCAAGGAACAAATATGTTACTGCTGAAAAGAGAGGAGACCAAATGAAACAGGTGAAAATCATTGCAATTACTTTCGTGTTTCTGCTTCTTATAGCGTTTGCTGCATTGCTCTTTGTCACACCTATGCCGCCGACAGAGATTGTTGACTACGCTGAAACTCACAGCATATTTAGTCTGTCCGACGTTTACGACTTTGAGTGGGAGGTCGTTTATAACGACCGAAGTACCGCGGGGTCGGGCGAAAGGGTTAAAAAAGAGTATGGGCTCAATTTTTATGTCAGAAGCACGTCGGACGATATGGAAAGGCGACTTTATTTTGTGAATGACGGCAGAATGGTGAAAGCGTACACCTACAACGCTCTTAGCCTTGTTATCAATAGCGACGAACACATTTATCCCGACACCCTTTTTCACGCTATATGGAACGAAGGGAAAACGCAGGTAACGCTGTACGAGCTGTAAAGATAAAAATGTTTAAAACGCCCGTGGAGGAACTATGACTACAAAGGACTTGATTTTAAAATCAGCGGTTTCGGCATTCGTTGTTGTGTTGCTATTTAGCTTTGTTGCATTTACAGGCTTAGTGGCAAGTCAGGCGCTCGTATGGGTGTTCGTTGTTCTTTTTGTTTTGCTTATCACTTTCTGCGGAGTTTTGGCGGTGCGCTCTTCAATGAAGAAACTGCCAAGAAACAGTACTGTATTTCGATTAAAAGCAATTATTAGCGCAGTATTGTTATCGGTGATATTTACCTTCGTTTTCCTTAACCTATTAAGCGTTATAGTGCTTAATTTGGGGTCGGTATTAGTGTTTGTGGGTTTGTTTACTTCCCTTATAATATTTTTAATTGCAATCTTTATCGCAGTTATTCTGTTTTCGCACAAAAATCAAATACCCGTGAAACTGCGAGTAAACAAAAAATATGTACTTATTGGCGGGGCGTTTTTGGCGGCGGTAGCAGTTATTGCCTTGCTTCTTTGGGCTGAAATACAAAAAGGTATTACCTCGCTCGTCATAGTATATATGCTGTTCATTACACCCTTAGTCGAGGGCGTAATCGGAGTAATGCTTGCCGCTTCGTGGATATGCGACTCAAGTAAGGACTTGCAGAAGAAGCACGGAGGCGTGGCAACCTCAAAAAAGAAGGAACGCAAGCGGCTTTCGGAGGAGGACTTCGGAAACAACTACGAGGAGAAGCACAGAGCCACCTTTTCGGAGGAAGCTGATATCAATATTGATATTTTAGAAACAGATAAATGAAAAGAAAGATAGAGTAGACCAATTCAGAATAAAAGGCGGCGGATTATAAAATCCGCCGCCTTGCTTGTTTATTAGAGCTATTTTTCGCCGTCTATCTTCGGCGCGTGGACAGGGCAGGCGCGCATACATTCGCCGCAGCCGCCGCACTTTGAAAAGTCTATAACGGCGCAGTTGTTATCTACCTTGATTGCGCCGTTGGGACAGACCTTCTCGCATTTCATACAGCCTATACAGCCGCTTACGCAGGTCTTTCTGGTTTTCGCGCCTCTGTCATGGTTAGAGCAAAGGACGAGCGAGCGGGTGTTTCTTGGCACGAGCTTGATTATGCCCTTCGGGCATTTCGCTACGCACGCGCCGCAACCCTTGCAGACGGCGTAGTTGATTATAGCCACGCCGTTTTCGACTGAAATCGCGTTAAATTTGCAAGCCGAAACGCAGTCTCCGAAGCCGATACAGCCGTAGGCGCATTCGCTTCTGCCAGAGTGGAGCATATTGGACGCCGCGCAGCTCATTATCCCCGCGTAGCTGTACTTGTCGCGGGTGTTGTCATAGTTTCCGTGGCAGGCGACCGCCGCGACCATAGGCACCACCTCCGCCGCGTCCTCGCCGATAATGGCTGAAACCTTCTTTGCCGCATCGGTGCCGCCGGGCACGCAGAGGTTAGGAGCCGCCTTCTTAGAGGCTACCGCCGCCGCATAGTCGGAGCAGCCCGCATAGCCGCAAGCGCCGCAGTTTGCGCCGGGAAGAGCCTTTGCAATCTCGTTTGCCGTTTCATCAACGGGGACGTACATAATTTTTGAAGCTATTACAAGGATAACCGAGGCGAGAAGCCCCGTGCCCGTAAGAAGAAGCGCCGCTGTTAAAACAGGATTCATTCAAGCCACCCCCTTACGCTATTCCGAACAGATTGTTGACTACGCCGGTAAAGCCCATAAAGGTGAGCGAGGTAAGCGACGCGGCAACAAGCGTTATCGGAAGACCCTCGAAGCATTTAGGCGGCTTCGCGCGCTCAAGCGTGCGCCTTACGCCCGCGAAAAGCACCATAGCGAGCATAAAGCCTAGCCCTGAGCCAAGCCCGCTTACTATTGAATCGAGGAAGGTGTAATTCTGTCCTGTAATAGGGTTTGTGTTTGAGATATTAAGCAGCGTCACGCCGAGCACAGCGCAGTTCGTTGTAATGAGCGGAAGATAGATGCCGAGCGTTTTGTGAAGCGCAGGAACAAACTTTTTAAGCGCGAACTCCACGAGCTGAACAAGCGCCGCGATAACGAGGATAAAAACTATCGTTTGCAGATACTCAAGCTCAAGCGGTATTAAAAGCGCGTAGTTTATTCCGTAGGTCGCCGCGGAAGCAAGCACCATTACGAAGATAACTGCGAGACTCATACCTACAGCGGAGTTAAGCTTTTTGGAAACGCCGAGGAAGGGGCATATACCGAGGAACTTAACAAGAACGTAGTTTTCGGTAAGTATCATTGTGAGCATTATAGCGAGCAGCCCTTTTAATGCGTCGTTCATTATTTGCTCACCTCCCCGCAGCCTTCGCAGTCGCCTTGACAGTTAAGGCACTTGTTCTCAGATTTAATAAGCTTTTTGCCCTTCGAAGCGAGTATCGCGGTAAGAAGCGCAATTAAGCAGCCAAAGGTAAAGAAGCCTCCCGGGGCGCTCGTCATAATACCGAGCGCGTAGCTTTCCGGGAAAAGGCGGATGCCGAAGAAGGTGCCCGCGCCTAATATCTCGCGTATAGTGCCCATTACGAGCAACGCGAGGGTGAAGCCGATACCCATTCCGAGACCGTCGAGCATTGAGTCGAATACGGGGTTCTTCGAGGCGAACATCTCCGCGCGCCCGAGGATAATGCAGTTAACGACGATAAGGGGGAGGTAGATGCCGAGCGAAGCGTTAAGCGAGGGTAAAAACGCCTGAACCACCATCTGTACCACCGTGACGAAGCTTGCTATAACGGTGATAAAGGCGGGTATTCTTACCTTGTCGGGTATAACCTTGCGAAGCGCCGAGATTACCATATTAGAGCAGATAAGCACGAAGGTGGCGGCAAGCCCCATACCGACGCCCGCCTTCGCGGAAACAGATATAGCAAGTGTCGGGCAGGTGCCGAGTACTAAGCGTAAAACAGGGTTTTCGTTAAGGAAACCGTTTGTAAGTATCTTGAATTTTTCCTTCATTTTCAACCCTCCCTTACGGCGTTGTATGCTTCAAGCGCCGCGTTTACCGCTTTAATGACGGCTTTACTGGAAATGGTCGCGCCGCTTATGGTATCAACCGAGTTCGCGTCACCCGTTAGACCGACGAAGCTGTCGGTAAAGGCGGGAAGCGCGGTCTTTCCGCCGACGGTGGCGGTTTCGCCCGAGGCGTCCACCTTAACGGCGATAATCTTTCCGCTTGCGTCGAAGCCGACGGTAACACCAACCGCGCCGCCGTAGCCGTTAGCCGAGGCTACTATTACATAACCCGAGCCGCCGTCGTCTTTAAATACGCTGTTTACGTTACCCACCTCGCAGGGGATTTCGGTAAAGCTGGTCGCGTTCGGAAGCATCTCCTTGCGGGTCGCCTCCGCTGCGGCAAGGTTTGCTTGCTCTATAAGCGGAGCGGTCAGCTCGTTCGTAAAGCCGAGTGCAAGCGAGGCTATTATGCAGATAACCGTGAGCACCACAATGGGCTTTAGAGTTTCGCTCCAGAGGTTACTTTTCATTCTTTGCCACCTCCGTTGCTTTTTCTTTTTTTACTTTTTGCGTGCCGAAAGGACGGGTGCGGCAGAGGTCGTTTATGTAGGGAACTAAGAGGTTCATAAGAAGTATCGCGTAGGAGACGCCCTCGGTAGAGTTCGCGTAGGTGCGTATGAGCGCCGTGAGAAGTCCGCAGCCTATACCGAACAGAAGCTTGCCGAGCGGGGTGTAGGGAGAGGTGACATAGTCGGTCGCCATAAATATCGCGCCGAGGAATAGCCCGCCGGAAAGGATAGAGAGAAGCGGCTCGGAGCAGCCGAACGCCCACGCGAAGAGTAGGGTAGAGCCTATGTAGGCGAGCGGGATAGTCGGGTATATTACGCGGCGGAAGCAAAGATATATTCCGCCGAGCAGAAGCGCCGCGCAGCTGGTTTCGCCGAGCACGCCGCCGTGGTTGCCAAGGAAAAGGGTAAGAGCGTCGAGGCTTTCCGCGCCGCCGAATTTAACAAGCTGCAACGGAGTCGCAGAGGAAAGCACATCAATCGCGCCCTTCGGGAAGCCGTAGCTTGTCATTGCTCCCGCAAAGGAGATAGCGAGCACCACGCGGCCCGCGAGCGCGGGGTTCATAAAGTTACAGCCGATACCGCCGAAAAGCTGTTTTACTATAACAATCGCGACGAAGCTTCCGATTACAGCCATCCAGATAGGAAGCGTGGAGGGAAGGTTCATAGCAAGAAGCATTCCCGTAACAACGGCGGAAAGGTCGCCTATGGGCTGTTTCTTTTTAAGAAGCAAGCTATAAAGCGCCTCGAAGCCGACGCAGGAAACTACGCAGACAGCGATAAGCAGAAGACTTCTTAACCCGAAGAAATATACAGCCGCCGCTGAGGCCGGAAGAAGCGCGATAACTACGTCGAGCATTATCGAGCGAGTGGTTTTGCCGCTTACGAAATGTGGCGACGAGGTAACAGTCAGATTGTTCATTTTTTCACCGCCGCCTTTCTTATCTTGAGCTTTGCAAGCCGCATTATCTGGGTGATGGGTCTGCGAGCGGGACACATAAAGGTGCAGCAGCCGCATTCCATACAGTTAGAGGTACCGAGCTTGTTGAGAAGCTCGATATCGTCGCTTTCGTAGGCAACCTGTATTTCAGCGGGGGAAAGAAGCATTGGACAGGTGTTTACGCAGCGTCCGCAGCGAATACAAGGGTTGTCCTCGGTGAGCGGCGCGCTCTTTTCGGTGAGCGCAAGTATTGCGTTTGTGTTTTTAACTATCGGGTAATCGTCGGTGTAAAGCGCCGTGCCCATCATCGGTCCGCCGAGAAGCAGTTTCTTTATCTCGCCCGTATATCCGCCGCAAGCCTCAATAATATCGGTGATATTCGTGCCAATCGGAACAAGGACGTTGCCGCCGTTTACTATTCCGTCGCCGCTTACGGTTATGCGCCGCTGAACAAGAGGCATACCCGTTTTAAGGTAACGCGCTATGTAAGCGACGGTGCCGATATTTAGTATAACAACGCCCGCGTCGCTCGGAAGCTTACCCGCGCGTATCGCTCTGCCCGTGGTGTTCGCGATAAGGGTTTTTTCCGCGCCCTGCGGGTAACTGCTTTTAAGCGCCTTTATCTCAAACTCGCCGTTCGCCTTTTCGGAGAGTATCCGTATAGCCTCGGGCTTATTGTTTTCAATGCCGATTATCGCGCGCTTAAGCCCCAAAAGCTTTTTTACGCTCAGCACGCCCTCGACGATGTCGTCTGGGTGCTCTATCATCTCGCGGTAGTCGCTCGTTATGTAGGGCTCGCACTCCGCTCCGTTTATTACAAGGGTGTCTACCGTCGCGCCCTTAGGCACGGCAAGCTTAACGTTAGTCGGGAAGCCCGCGCCGCCAAGTCCGACAAGACCCGAATGCGAAACCGCCTCAACGAGGCTTGCGGCGTCGGTTACGTTAGGCGCGGTGATGGACGAGTCGGGACGGAATAAGCCGTCGCTCTCCACTACCACGGCGTCTACGTGCTGACCAGACGGTGTAAGCACCGTAATTATGTCGGTTACCTTTCCGCTTACGGAGGAGTGTATATCGGCGCTTATAAAGCCGTTCGCCGCGCCGACCTTAGTGCCGACAAAAACCTCGTCGCCTTTGTTTACGCAGACGTTGGCGGGCGCACCGATATGCTGTGACATAAGCAGCGTCACCTTTGCGGGCTTGAGAAGCTCTCTTGTTGCCTCGTTCTCTGTAAGCTTGCGGTGGGGAACCTTTACGCCGCGAATTCTCGGCGCTTTAAGAAAAATATCCTTTGCCACCTTGCTGTTGTCTCCTTTCGGCAGTCTATATCACTAAAAGCTGCCCTATATTTCTTAAAAAAGTATTTTTGTAAAACCTGTATTTGAATATTGTCGCTATCCTCGCAAGCTTGCCTTTATTCGCAAGGCTCGCGTAAGCAAGGCAGAGCTCGTGCTGCTCTGAGGTAAGGCGGCTGCAGAAGGTTTCGGCAAAGCAAGCCGCCTGAGCCTCCATAGAAGCGTAAATCGCCTTCATTCTGCCGCGTTTTGAAAGCTTTTCCGCTGAGGCGCGAAGGTCGCTCGCGTTATACGCGCCGACCGAGTTTCCGCCGTGCTGGCGGTAGAGGATAAGCGGCTCGTAAATTACAGAAATTCTGCCGAACGCCGAGGCGATAAGCGAGAGCCACCAGTCGTGCATTACCGAGCTTTCAGGCTGCTCCTCGACAAGAAGGCGAAGCGCCTTGTTTATCATAACGGTACAGCCCGTTACGTTGTTCTGAGCGAGCAGCTCACGAAGCGATTTTCTTTCGGGCGAAAGCTTTTCGTACTCGAAGAACGAATCTGCGATAACCGAAAGGTTTTGCGAAACCACCGAAAGGTTGCTGTGGACAAGTATGGGCGTATCGGCTCCGTAGAGCGATTCCTGCTCGCGCATACGCTCAAGAGTTTTCTCTATCTTGTGCGGCAGCCAAACATCGTCCGCGTCGGCGAACATAATATAGTCGCCCTCACAGGAGAGGAGCAGACGGAAGAAGTTATTCTGTGCGCTTCCGCTTCTTTCAAAGCCGTCTATAAAGCGTATCCTTCCGTCAGAAAAGAAGGAAGCCGCTATCGTCGCGGTGTCGTCGTCGCTCTTATCGTCGCGGATTATAAGCTCAAGGTCGCTGTGGGTCTGGCGAAGTATAGACTCTATAAGCTCGGCTACATAAGGCCCGCTGTTATAGGTGGCGAGCAGCACCGATACCTTAGGCAAACGCAGAACCTCCCTTCAAATAAACGTAAAAACAGCCCGCGTACCGTGCGGGCGGTTTTATGTGTAAGCTATTTTACAAGCGCCGCGTTTACAAGCTGTTCGGCTTGGTTATAATCTTTTGCTGAAACAAAAACCACATATTTGCCAGCGCGGACAAGGGTGGCGTTCTCTATTCTGGGAAGAGCCTCGGTTTTGTAGGTGGAATAGGTATCGTAAAGCCACGTTTTATGTTCCTCAAGCGCGGAATAGACCGTCTTCGCGTCCGCCTCGGAATTGCAGGTAAAGATGCCGTACTCCTCGCCCGTGGCGCCCGCGCCCATAAAGAACGTTATATCTGAGCAAAGCGTTACGTCTACGCCCGTGTTGTTCTCGGTATTAGCGTCGGACAGCTCAACGAGCTCGTCCTCGAATATTTCGGCGGAGGCAAGCGAGCTTGCAAGCCCCTCGGCGTCAAGCGAGGTATACTGCGCACCGCAAGCGGCAAGGGTAAAAGCCATAACAACTATTATTGCGACAGAAAGCGTCTTTTTCATATTAACAACCCCTTTTTCTTTTTATCATACAAAAGAATTTTAGCCTATGAAGGCTTTATTGTCAATTCAAAAGGTAAATACTTCGTTAATTAATATTATTTACGAATAAACTGTGCTATAATATAATATCAAAGACAGAACGCGGCGAAGCCCTTGAGCGCCTTTCGGTGACAGGGGCAGACGTTTTTGCATAGCGACGCGAGCCGCCTGCGGTTAAGCACCAGAAAGCCAGACTGCGAGATAGCGTGAAGCATTCCCTCACCCGCGACGGTTTCTCCGATAGAGACGCACCGCGCTGCGAACGAAAGCTCGCCCGAAAGCAATATGGCAAGCTCGTCGCTTGCAAGAAGAAAGCGACGGTTATTCTCAAGCTCCTCATACCGCGCCGCGACGCAGCAGAGAAGCTCGCGCACCTCCTCGGCGCTTAATGCGCTGAAGACGTCGCAGCTAAGAAGGGTTTCGCGATTCATAAGTGGCTCCTTTATTCTACCGACAACCCGAAAGGGTTAAAAATAAATATTCCGTAAGGAAAAGGGGATAAGAAAAATGAAAGACAATTCGAAATCGGTAAGGACGATGGTTACCGTAGGGCTGATGGCGGCGTTGGTGTTTATCTTCACCTACATAAGAATAGAGATACCCGTTTCGATAACGGGCGGTAAAACCATGCTCCATCTCGGCAACGTTATGTGTATACTCTCGGCGCTTTTGTTCGGCAGGTGGAAGGGCGGGCTTGCCGCAGGCTTCGGTTCAATGTTCTTTGACCTTTTCGACCCGCTGTATCTGCCCGAATGCTGGATAACCTTCATAATGAAATTCTGCATGGCGTTTATCGCGGGGCTTATAGCCTATGGCTTTACGAAGCCAAACAAGGACACCGCTGAAAAGAAGAGAAGCGGCTTTAGAATAGCGCTCGGCGCTGTTTGCGGCGCGCTTTCCTACGTTGTGCTTTATATGGCGAAAACCTATATTGTCGAGCGCCTTGTTAAAGGCTTTGAGCCCGAGATAGTTTACGCCACCATGATTACAAAGGGCACGGTTTCCCTCGTAAACGCGACGATTGCGGCGGTAGCGTCGCTACTGCTGCTTTCCGCTATTCGCCCCGCGCTCAAAAAGTCAGAGCTTGCGGGAAAGCTGGGGGTTATGTAACAGTTGGCTTTAAACATTGTTTTAATTGAGCCGCAGATACCGCAAAACACGGGAAATATCGCGAGGACCTGCGCGGCTACAGGCTCTCGGCTTCACCTCATAGAACCAATGGGCTTTCGAGTGGACGACGCGAAGCTTAAAAGAGCGGGGCTTGACTATTGGCACCTTCTCGACATCACCTACTATAAAAATACGGCTGAGTTCTTTGAAAAGAACCAAGGCGAGTTTCATTACTTTACAACTAAGGGTAAGAGGATTTACAGCGAGGCAAGCTATTCGGACGGCTGTTACCTTGTTTTCGGAAGAGAGGACAAGGGAATAGACGAGAGTATCCTTTACAACAACTACGAACACTGCGTAAGGCTGCCAATGATAGACGACGCAAGGAGCCTAAACCTCTCGAATACCGTAGCGGTTGCCGCCTACGAGGCGCTTCGCCAGAATTCGTTTTTTTCCCTCAAGACACAGGGCGCGCTAACAAAATACTAAATTTACAAAAGGAAGAAAGGCTATGAAAATCGACGTTAAGGGAATAAGAGAACTTATTTCCAAGATGACCCTGCAAGAGAAGCTGTTGTACCTTTCGGGAAACGGCTTTTGGAGAACCGACGAGATAAAAAGACTCGGTATCGACGAAATAGTTATGACCGACGGACCTCACGGACTTCGCCGCGAGATAAACTTTGAAAGCAAGGACGTACAGAGCAAAAGCGTTCCCGCCACCTGCTTCCCCACAGCGGCGTCGCTTGCTTGTAGCTTTGACCGCGAGCTTGTGGAGAAGGTGGGCGTTATGCTTGCGGACGAGGCGAACGATATAGGCGTTGACGTCATTCTCGGACCCGGCGTAAATATAAAAAGAAGCCCGCTTTGCGGAAGAAATTTTGAATATTTCTCCGAGGACCCGTTTCTTGCGGGCGAGCTTGCCGCGTCGATTATTGACGGCATACAAAGCCGCGGCGTCGGCGCTTGCATAAAGCATTACGCCGCGAACAGTCAAGAAGAAAGAAGACTGGTTGTAGATAGCTGTATAGATAGGCGTGCGCTTTATGAGATATATCTCGAGGCGTTCAGAATAGCCATAAAGAAGTCTCAGCCGTGGGCGGTGATGAGCTCTTACAACAAGGTGAACGGCGAGTATACAGGCGAAAGCAAGTATATGATAGATGAGGTGCTTCGCAAGCAGTTCGGCTTCGAGGGGCTTGTTATGAGCGACTGGGGTGCGGCGTGCGACCGCGCGGCGGGCGTAAGAGCGGGTATGGACCTTGAGATGCCCGGAAAGATTTCCGACACCGCGTATGACGTTAAGCTTGCGCTTGAAAAGGGCGAGCTTAGCGAAGCGGATATAGATATACTTGTTGAACGTATTCTTACGCTTGTGGCGAAATGTCGCGGCGCGAAGAAGCCCGCGGCGCCGAAGGACCTATATGAAAAAGCCCACGCGCTCGCACGCAAGGCGGCGGCGCAGTCTTCGGTGCTTTTAAAGAACGACAAGGAGCTTCTGCCCTTTGACGATAAAAAGCCGTTCGCGGTAATCGGTGAATTCGCGAGGAACGCGCGGTATCAGGGCGCGGGAAGCTCGCGTATTATCCCCGTTAAGCTTCCGTCTATGCTCGACGAGCTGAACAACCGCGAGCTTCCGTATGAGTTTGCGCAAGGCTACCTTCGCGACGGCTCGACCAACGACGAGCTTATTTCTGAGGCGAAGGCTGCCGCAAAGAAGGCGGGGCGCGCGGTAATAGTCGCGGGTCTTCCCGACCTCTACGAGAGCGAGGGCTTCGACCGCGACCATATGAATCTTCCTGACGGTATGCTTAAGCTTATCGACGCGGTTTCGGCGGAATGTGATAAGGTGGCGGTAGTGCTTATGCTCGGCGCGCCCGTATTGCTTCCGTTCGAGGAGCGGGTAAAAGCGGTACTCTGCGTATATCTCGGCGGTGAGGCAGCGGGTGAGGTGGTAAGCGACCTTATAACAGGCAAGGCGTATCCCGGCGGAAGGCTTGCGGAGAGCTGGCCCGTGTCGCTTGAAAGCACCCCTTGCTACAAGTACTACCGAAAGAATAAAAAGCTCGCATATTACGGCGAGGGCAAATACGTCGGCTACCGCTATTATGACGCGGCGGGAGTAGCGCCGAAGTACCCCTTCGGCTTCGGGCTTTCTTATACGAAGTGCGACATTGAAGACGTAAGCCTTTCGGCGAAGAAGCTTAAAAAGGACGAGAGCGTTAGCGTGAGCCTTACCGTTAAGAATAAAGGAAAACGCCCGGGTTCCGAGGCGGTACAGATATATGTCGGCAAGAAGGGCGCTGCCTTTAAGGAGCTAAAGGGCTTTGAAAAGGTCGAGCTTTTCGCGGGAGAAAGCAAGACGATAAGTATTGAGCTGCCCTACGAGAGCTTCTCCTATTACGACACCGAGCTTTCGGCAAGAAACATTCTCGCGGGCGAGTACACCATCTATGCGGCGCTTAACAGCCGCGACATAAAGGCGGCGAAGAATATCGTCGTAGAGGGCGACACAAAGACCGAGCCCGCCTATATCGAGCCGACAAGAGCGGCGAAGATGACCGACGCGGAGTTCTTCAGCATTTTAGGCTACGTTCCCGAGGAGCTGCCGATAAAGCCGTACAACCTAAACAGCACAATAGGTGAGCTGCGCGCGACGGGTATAGGCAAGACCTTCTACAACCAGATGATACGCGTTTTCAAGATGGACGAATCGGACGAGACGGCGCTCGCTATGACCCTTAACGGGCTTAATGATACCCCGATAAGGCAGGTTTCGGCGCTGTCGAAGGGCTCTCTCAAAAAGCCGCTCGCGAAGGCGATAGTGGCTATAGCAAACGGAAAGGTATTTAAGGGAATAAGCTATGCGCTCAAAAAGCACTAAATCAGACTATACAAAAGCAGTATTAAGGGTACGCGCGGCGAAGATAGTCAACGTCGTTTTCTGCGGCTTGGGTATCGCGCTTGCCGCCGCCGCGAACTACTTTACCTATACTACTGTCTATAAATTCACCGCGCTTTGTCTTTCGGTAACGCTCGCTATATTCTTAGGCGCGCTTCTCTACAAGAACGCGCGGGAGATGAAGGCGACAACGGAGATAGCGAGGAAGGGCGCGTACGCCTGCAGGCTCACAAAAAAGGAGCACGACGAAATCGCGAGCCAACAAATACGCGTAGGCAGACAGTTCAATATGTCGGCGTTCCTTGTTGTTATTACGGTGGAGTCGATAATTCTCGTTGTTATGTATATGCTTTTCGAAAGCAGCGTATTCCTTATGTTTATGGCTGTCTTTACACTTGCTTGCTTTGGCGTTACGGTGCTTGCGAACCTCTACCTTTCCGCGCGGCTGTACGAAAAGAAGGAGTATTGTACCGTTTCCGAGGACGGAATTCTTGTTGGCGGCGAGGTTATCCGCTTTAAGGCGGTTGAGGGCGACGCGCGGGAGCTGTACATTTTCGACGACTATTTCCTGCTAAAATTCAAAAAGCGCGCGCTTTTCGGCATAAGCCATATGTCTGAGGTTATAATTCCAACAAGCGGCTCATACAAGGACACAAGCAAGAAGAACGCCGCGGCGGCGCTTTGCGATATACTTAGAATAACCAAAGCTACCGAGATTGCGAGCCCATACTACGCCGCGCGTGAATACGACACGGAGATGAAGGGTCATAAATTTAAGGGCTCGGCTAAAAGCGACGAATTAAAGGAAAAAGCCACGGTATAATAAACCTATACGCATATAGCTTTATCGAAAGAGGAAACAATGAAACGCAGAAGAAAAAGAAAGCCAAAGTGGGGAAACATTTTTTTGGCGTTGGTTATACTCGGTGCGGGCGTATTCTTTGTGTATAGGCTGACAATCGGAAAGGAAAGCGAGCCGTCCAAGCCGCCCGTTTATCTTTCAAGCAATGGGCTTCATACACCCGCGAACACAGTAATTCCGAACGTACCCGTTAAGGTTCCAAAGGATATAGCGGTAATAGAGGAACGAGACGGCGTAAGCTACCTTAAGCTTTTCGGATACGAAATGATTTTAGTCAATAAGGAGTATTCCCTCCCCTCCGATTTCGGCGGCGAAAACGCCGAGGCAACGGCGGCTGTAAACGCGCTTTACGCCGCGGCTGAGGCGGACGGGTTGCCTATGTACACCGTTTCGGGCTACCGTAGCTACGCGACGCAGGAGTCGGTCTACGCGGGACACGTCGAACGAAAGGGACAGGAGGCGGCGGACCTTGTTTCAGCGCGCCCCGGTCATTCCGAACACCAGACGGGGCTTGCCTTCGACGTTAACGGCTCGGACAGCTCTACGGTGCTTGCCACAAGGTTCGGCGAAACCGCCGAGTTTCGCTGGCTTAACGAGCATATGGCAGATTACGGCTTTATCCTTCGCTATCCTGAGGGAAAGACCGACTGGACGGGTTACAACTACGAGCCGTGGCATATTCGCTACGTCGGCGTAGAGCTTGCGCAGAAGATACACGAAAGCGGACTTACCGTCGAAGAGCTTATAAAGGAAAACTCAATAAGCCTTTTTGAAGAATAGCAAAACCCCTCGTCGGAAACCGACGAGGGGTTGTTTCGTATCTCGGGAAGAAAGAGTATTAGGAAACTGCCGACTTTAGCGCTTCAAGCACCTTGTCGTTGTTTTCTGAAATGATATAGACGTAATAGGTCCCCTCGCTTGTTTTTATATCGGTGACAAGGCGGTTCTCAACCAGCGCGTACTGCTCAGGCAGGTACTGCGACCACATATTTTCATAGGATTTCATAAAGTCATCTATTGAGTTCTTAACCTCGGTTTCGCTTCCCTTATTCGGAAGCGCCACGATATAAAGACTTGACTGCACGTTCATAAGCGGTCGTGCGATAAGGTACTTATTTAGCTTATCCTTATCAAGCCCCATTGAGGTGAGCTCCTCGTCCGTAACGTAGGTCATATTTTCTGGGAAAAGACCCAGCTCCTCTACGGCGGATTTCGCCGAAACGGTGTCCAAAGAGGTTTTCTTCGCGCAGGACGCCAGCATAAAGCAGAGTAAAACGACTAAGAATAACGACAGTAGCTTTTTCATATTATTAATCCTTTCTTCAAAAGCTCAGATTTGAAAACACAGTTAAGTTATTGTATAATTATAACCGATGTATTTAGTATTAGCACATAAACGCAAAATTATTATTTTCGGGGGAAACTGATGTCAGAGTTATACATTCGTGCGAAATCGGGAGATATAGCAAAATCGATACTTCTTCCCGGTGACCCGAGACGGGCGAAATATATAGCGGAGAATTATCTTAGCGAGCCTGTGCTTTTTAACGACGCGCGCGGCGCGTACGGCTATACAGGCGTTTATAAAGGCAAGCGCGTTTCCGTTATGGGAACGGGCATGGGAATACCTTCTATTACGATATATGCGCGTGAGCTTATAGAAAATTTCGGAGTGAATACGCTAATTCGTGTTGGCACCTGCGGCTCGTTTCGTAAGGAAATAGGACTGCTTGATATTATCCTCGCCAGCGGCTGCTGTACAGACAGCGCTTTTTTAAACGACGAGCTTCCCGGCGATTACGCGGCTCTCGCGGATTTTTCGCTCTTAAAAAGCGCCTACGAAAAAGCGGAGGCGCTCGGGGTAAAGGCATATGTCGGACTTCTTAAATCCTCAGATATGTTTTACGCCGACACCGCCGACGAAAAGAATAAATGGGCGGCATACGGTGTGCTCGGCGTGGAGATGGAGGGCGCGGGGCTTTACGCTGAAGCCGCGAAGCACGGTGCGCGGGCGTTGACCATCTGCTCGGTAAGCGACGGCTCCTGCACGAAGGACGAGCTGACAAGCAAGGAACGGGAAACCTCGTTAGATAATATGATAACCCTCGCGCTGGAGACGGCGCGCGGTGGGGAAGAGGAGGAAGTGTAGTATGCCTACACCCCATATAGAGTGTAACAGAGGCGACATAGCAAAGACCGTAATACTGACGAGCGACCCTGTGCTTGCCGACAGAATAGCGCGAGCAAGGCTTGAGGGCTTGCGTAAGGTAAACGGCGTGAGAAATATGCTCGGCTACACGGGCACGGTTAACGGCAAAACGGTATCGGTAATGGGTACGGGGATAGGAATACCCTCAACCTCAATTTATACGCACGAGCTTTTTTCAGTTTACGGCGTTACGGCGGCGATTAGGATAAACACCTGCTCGGCGCTCAGCAACAAAGTAAAGCCCGGTGATATTCTGCTCGCGACGGGCGCGTCTACAACAAGCAATATTAACAGACTCGTTTTCCCCGGTACCTTCTGCCCAACGGCGGATTTTCGCCTGCTTTACGATATCGCGCGGGTACTAAATGGCTTGGGAAGCACAAAGCTACAGATAGGCGGTCTTCTTACCTGCGATACGCTGGATAAGGGTAATTTGCCGAGCGACAAATGGGCTGAATACGGTATGCTTGCCGCGGACCTCGAAACGGCGGGCTTCTACACCTCGGCGCTTAGAAACGGCGCGAGGGCGGCGGCGATTTCTATCGTTGAGGACGATATTAACGGAGAAAATCAAGCGTCAGCCGAACAGCAGAACGAGGCGATAGAGCTTGCGTCCCTTGCGAGCGTTCTCGTTGCCAGCGCGATAACTCAGTAGAATCCGCGGCGGCGCAAAGAACCAAAGCAATAGACAGAAGTCTTGTATTACAGCAACCCCGTGCACCGCGCGCCCGCGCGGCGGCGCAAAGAACGAAAGCAAGAGACAAAAGTCTTGCGTTACAGCAACCCCGTGCACCGCGCGCCCGCGCGGCGGCGCAAAGAACGAAAGCAAGAGACAAAAGTCTTGCAATTACTAATTATTAGTGTTATATTTATATTT
>CAYWJF010000017.1:17310-30646 GCA_964458545.1 uncultured Oscillospiraceae bacterium
AAAGCAAGAGACAAAAGTCTTGCAATTACTAATTATTAGTGTTATATTTATATTTAAGATTAGATAATGCTTAGTTGAAAGAGTGGGTTCCCCACTCTTTCGTTTATTCTTGTCATAATTTATTTTGAACTAACGGAGGGGCTATGGACGTCAAAACAAAGGGCGTTGCGGAGGCAGTAAGAAAGTTAGCTGAGCCTATCGCCGAGGAAAAGGGACTTATTCTTTGGGACGTTTCCTTTCAAAAAGAGGGCCCGTCTATGATACTTCGCCTTATTATTGATAAGCCGGGCGGCGTATTTATTGACGACTGCGAGGCGCTTTCCCGCGCGGTTGACCCGCTTATAGACGAGGCGAACCTAATTGAGAGCGAATACAGCTTCGAGGTAAGCTCTCCGGGGCTTATGCGCGAGCTTAGAACCGACGCGCATTTTACGGCTTATATAGACAAAAAGGTCGCGGTTAAGTTTTACAAGCCCGACGCAAACGGGGAGAAGGAGCTTTTCGGAACGCTTATCTCCTTTGACGCAGAAAAGATAACAATAAAAGCCGACGACGGCGAAAAAATAATTACGAGAAATGAAGTCGCGAGCGTTAAGGCGGACGACGACATCCAAATTGGAGGAATTAAGAGATGAACGCCGAATTTTTTGAAGCACTTGCCCTTCTTGAGAAGGAACGTAAGGTGTCCGCGGATTACCTTATCGAAAAAATCAAGAACGCTATCGTTATCGCGGTAAAGCGCGACTACGGCGGGCAGGACAACATTATAGTCGATATTGACCCTGAGAAGCAGAGCTTCAAGGTCGCGATAAGAAAGACGGTGGTTGAAGAGGTCGAGGACCCTGAAACCCAGATGACGCTTGACGAGGCGCAGGCAGTTCGCAAGAGCGCAAAGCTCGGCTCAGAGGTAGATATTCAGTTAAAAACAAAGGATTTCGGGCGTATTGCCGCGCAGACGGCGAAGCACGTTATCCGTCAGGGAATACGCGAAGCGGAGAGAAGCCAGCTTTGCGAGGAGCTTCAAAGCAAGCAAGGCGAGATTATCCCCGCAACGGTTATGCGTATGGATATGAAGCGCGGCGCGGCTGTGCTTGAAATAAGCGGAAGCGAGGCGCTGCTGCCGAAATCCGAGCAGGTGCCCGGCGAGATACTCGGCGAGGGCGACAGAATTAAGGTTTATGTTTCCGACGTAACGGTTACCGAGCGCGGACCGAAGATAATGATTTCAAGAACCCACCCCGGGCTTGTTAAAAGGCTTTTTGAAACCGAGGTGCCTGAGATTTACGACGGCACGGTTGAAATAAAAGGAATCTCCCGCGAGGCGGGCGCGAGAACGAAGATAGCCGTTTACAGCAAGGACGAGAACGTAGACCCCCGCGGCGCCTGCATAGGCACTAAGGGCGCGCGCGTCGCTCGCATAGTTGACGAGCTTGGCGGTGAGAAGATTGATGTTATCCTTTGGCACCCCGAGCCCGAATACTTTATCGCCGAGGCGCTTTCCCCCGCAAGCGTGGTGGACGTCGAGATACTCGACCCCGAGGCGAGAGCCTGCCGCGTGACCGTTCCCGACGGTCAGCTTTCGCTGGCTATCGGCAATAAGGGTCAAAACGCAAGGCTCGCGGCGAGACTTACGGGCTACAAGATAGATATTCGCCCCGAAAGCGGCTACTACGGCGAGGACGAGCCGAAGAAGAAGGACGAGGAAACCGCCGAAAGCGCAGCCGAGGAAGCGTAAATAAACGCTTTTTAAGCGAGGTGAAATCATATGCAGAAAAAGAAGACGCCGATAAGGCGCTGCACGGGCTGCCGCGAGAGCAAGCCGAAAAAAGAGCTTGTACGCGTAGTGAAAAGCCCCGAGGGTGAAATATCGGTGGACCTTACGGGCAAGAAGTCAGGGCGCGGCGCGTATATATGCAAGGACGAAAAATGCCTTGCGGCGGCAAGGAAGGCGAAAAGCCTTGAGCGGGCGTTGGAATGTGCCATAGACGCGGAAATCTACGAGCGGCTCGCGGCTAAGATTGCCGAGGCGAAGGACGCGGAGGAGACCAATGAGTAACGACAGGCTACTCTCGGCGGTATCAATGGCGCGCGGCGCGGGTAAGCTAAAAATAGGCTACGACGCGGCGGCGGACGCCGTTTTAAAGGGAGCGCCGCTTGTTCTAATAGCGAGCGACGCCTCGGAAAGAACGAGGACGGCAACAGAACGTTTTTGTGAGGATACGACAAAGATAGCGTATCTTCCGAGGACGCAAGAGGAAATAGAAAGCACAGTGGGACGGAGATTTGCCGTCGCCGCCGTAAGCGACGGGAATTTCGCGGCGCTTATCGAAAAGCAGTTGAGCAAATAGGCATACAAGCGAATAAATGGAGGCATTTTAATGATAATTAAGTACAAAGTAGGAGATTTGGCGAAGGATTTAAACCTGCCGAACAAGGAGATAATTTCGGCGCTGGGAAATCTCGGAGCGGACAAAAAGCATACGACGGTGCTTACGGAAGGGGAGCTTGATTTAATCTTCAACACCCTTACGCGCGAGCATATGGCGAAGAGCTTCGACGAATATTTCGTGGAAAGCAAGCCCGCCACGCAGGCGCCGGAAAAGTCGCAGGCGGATGACGAGGCTTTCAACCGCGCCGTTGAAGCAAACGCGCAGAAAAAAGAAAAGAAGAAGGACGATAACGCGCCCGTTGTTGTTAAGGAGCGCGTAAGCCGCGTTATTGACACGCGCGCGTCTACCGTAGAGATAGACAAGTACAACGAAAAGTACGAGAATATCGCCCAGACCTCGCAGAAGGTCAACGACAGGCGAAATACAAATCAGGTGAAGAAGCAGAAGTTTAACCAGCGTTCTCAGCAGCGCAACAAGCCTCCGTTTGCGAAGCGTGAGACCGAAGCGGAGAAGCTTCAGCGTATTCAGCTTGAAAAGGCGCGTAAGGCGCAGCTTCGCGTATCCATTCCCGACGAGATTTCCGTCGGCGAGCTTGCGAGCCGCCTTAAGGTTACCGCTCCCGCTGTAATTAAAAAGCTTGTTGGGCTCGGCGTTATGGCGGCTATCTCCGACACGGTTGATTTCGATACGGCGAGCCTTGTTGCCGAAGAGCTCGGCGCTAAGGTGGAGCACGAGGTTCATGTTTCCATAGAAGAGAGACTTAACCTTACAGACGACGAGCAGGACGCGCCCGAAAGCCTTCGCGAGAGAAGCGCGGTTGTGGTCGTTATGGGTCACGTTGACCACGGCAAAACGTCGCTGCTCGACTATATAAGAAAAAGTAACGTTATCGCGGGCGAGGCGGGCGGAATTACCCAGCATATCGGCGCTTACCGCGTAAAGGTGAAGGATAAATTCGTAACCTTCCTCGATACCCCCGGACACGAGGCGTTTACTTCTATGCGTGCTCGCGGCGCGTCTATTACGGATATAGCGGTAATAGTCGTGGCGGCGGACGACGGAATAATGCCCCAGACGGTTGAGGCAATCAACCACGCGAAGGCGGCGGGAATTTCCATAATAGTCGCTATTAATAAGATGGATAAGCCCACGGCGAACGCCGAAAAGGTAAAGCAGGAACTGACCGAGTACGACCTTGTTCCCGAGGAATGGGGCGGCGACGTTATCTGCGTGCCTATCTCCGCGAAGACAGGCGAGGGCGTAGACACCCTTCTTGAAATGCTCACCGTCGTAAGCGAGGTTAAGGAGCTAAAGGCTAACCCCGACAGACTTGCGAAGGGAACAGTAATTGAAGCGAAGCTCGATAAGGGCCGCGGCCCTGTTGCGACTATTCTTATACAAAACGGAACCCTCCATACGGGCGACATTGTTATTGCGGGTACCTCGGTGGGACGTGTGCGTATGATGTTTGACGACCGCGGAAAGAAGATAGACACAGCGGGACCCAGCGTACCTGTTGAGATAACGGGGCTTGTCGAGGTACCGAGCGCGGGCGATATCTTCAACGCCGTTGAGGACGAAAAGCTTGCGCGCGAGCTCGTTGACCAGCGCCGCCACGCAGAGAAGCAGGAGCAGTTCTCAAGCTACACTAAGGTTACGCTTGATAACCTCTTCGCGCAGATTGAAAGCGGCGACGTAAAGGAACTTCCGATTATAATTAAAGCCGACGTTCAAGGCTCGGCTGAGGCTATTAAGCAAAGCCTCTTGAAGCTTACAAACGACGAGGTAAGGGTTTCGGTTATACACGCCGCAGTCGGCGGAATTACCTCCTCAGATATAATGCTCGCCGAGGCTTCGGGCGCGATTGTAATAGGCTTTAACGTTCGCCCAGACGCGACGGCAACCGAGAGAGCCGAGCTTTCAGGCGTTGATATGCATATGTACCGCGTTATCTACGACGCGATAGACGACGTAAAGTCGGCTATGAAGGGTATGCTCGCGCCGAAGATACGCGAGGTGGAGCAGGGTCGCGCCGAGATACGCGAGGTCTACAAGATTTCCTCTATCGGTACGGTGGCTGGCTGCTATGTATTAAACGGCTCTATAACAAGAACCAGCCTTATTCGCGTGGTACGCGACGGTATTATTATTAACGACGATAAGCTCTCCTCACTTCGCCGCTTCAAGGACGACGTGAAGGAGGTAGCGCAGGGCTACGAATGCGGTATAACCCTTGAAAAGTTCAACGACCTAAAGCAGGGCGATATTTTCGAGGCTTACATTATGGAAGAGTACCGCGAGGAGTAGTCAAAAGGAGATATTATGCCCCAACACCGCACAGACCGTTTAAATAAGGATTTAAGAAAAGAGATAAGCTCAATACTCACCGCTATGAAGGACAACCGCCTTAACGAGTTTTTGTCTGTAATGCGCGTTGAGGTCACAAGCGACCTTTCCTACGCCAAGGTTTACGTCGGCTCTTTAAAGGGCGGCGAGGAGGCGAAGGAAGCGTGTGAGGTGCTAAAGAAGGCGGGCGGACATATCCGCACCGAGCTTGCAAAGCGTCTTCGTATAAGAAAGGTGCCCGAGCTTACCTTTGTTCCCGACGATTCGGTCGATTACTACAACAAGATAAATTCAATAATTGAGGGCTTTAAGCATGAGTAAAACGGTTGGAATAAACGAGGCCGCCGCTCTGCTTACGAGCGCGGATGACATTCTTATAATTACCCACAAGAATCCCGACGGAGACACGATTGGCTCGGCGCACGCTATGTGGGCGGCGTTTCGTGCGCTCAATAAACGCGCAAAGATTGTTAACGACGGCGAATTTCACCGCCGCTACGACGTTATAACCGCACGGTATGAAGAAGAGAAGAACGAGGACTTCGAGCCCGCCTTTATACTATCCGTGGACACGGCGGCTGAGGGTATGATGGGCGAAAGCCTTAGAAGGTACGCGCCCGAAACCGACCTTTGCATTGACCACCACGGCACAAACGGCGCTTACGCGAAGAAGCTGCTTTGCGACAGTAAGAGCGCTTCCTGCTGCGAAATTATAGCCGACGTAATTGAAGCTATGGGCGTAAAGCTTAACCGCTATATCGCTACTTGTCTTTATATTGGCGCGGCGACGGACACGGGCTGCTTCAAGTATTCCAACACCACAGCAAAAACGCATATGCTTGCGGCGCGGGCGATAGAGCTCGGCGTAAACATTACCGATATTAACTTTCGCTTCTTTGAGGAGAAATCGAGAAGCCGCATAGCCCTTGAGCAGATGGCTCTCGCGGGGCTTGAGATAACGCTCGGCGGTAAGGTCGCGCTAATGACCGTTACACTCGATATGCTTGAGCGTTCGGGCTGTTCGCCTAACGACGTGGAGGGGATAACGCCTATTCCGCGGACTATAGAGGGTGTAGAGGTCGGCGTAACTCTGCGCGAGGTTAAAAAGGGAATAATCAAGGTTTCCCTTCGCACCAAGACGGTGGACGTGGCTAAGATATGCGAAAAGTTTGGCGGCGGCGGCCACGCGCGCGCGGCGGGCTTTGAGTGTTCGGGAACACAATTTGACATTAAGGTCGCGCTTATTGCGGAAATAGAAAAGGTGCTTTAGCGTGAACGGTACGAACGGCATAAACGGAATAATTATAATTGACAAGCCGAAAAGCTTTACCTCCTTTGACGTAGTGGCGAAGCTTCGCGGAATTCTGCGCGAGCGGCGCATAGGTCACGGCGGTACGCTTGACCCCATGGCAACGGGTGTACTGCCCGTCTTTATCGGCGCGGCGACAAAAGCGGTGGATTTACTTCCAGATGCGAAGAAGAGCTATACCGCGCGCGTCAGGCTCGGAATTAAAACTGAAACGGGCGACATAACGGGCGGCGTAACTGAAAGAAGTAGCGCGCCCGTTGATTTTTCTTTGCTTGAGAAGCTGTCTCGGGAATTTATCGGCATAAGCGAGCAGACGCCGCCTATGTATTCCGCCGTTAAAGTAAACGGAAAAAAGCTCTATGAGCTTGCCCGCAAGGGCGTTGAAATTGAGCGTACGGCGAGACAGATAGAGATTTATTCGCTTCGCCTTTACGACTTTGACGCGAAGGCGAGCGAGTTTTCCTTTGACGCCGAATGCTCGAAGGGTACATATATAAGAACGCTTAACGAGGATATCCTCGCGCGCGCGGGGTTAATAGGTACGCTTGTTTCCCTAAGGCGAACAAGAAGCGCGGGCTTCACCCTCGCGGACGCGGTGACGATAGAAACGGTGGAGACGGCGGTAAAAGAGGGGAGCCTCGGCGCGCTACTGCGCGGGACCGAAACCGCCTTTTTATCCTTAGGCGAAAGAACGTTGGACGAGAACCTTGCGCGGCTATTTATAAACGGTTTTCGGTTTGAAAGCGCCCGCGCTCGCGTTAGCGACAGTGACGGTACGGTAAGGGTTAAGGACGAAAGCGGACGCTTTTTAGGACTCGGAAAGAGCGCGGACGGCTTGTTTTTAAAAACGGCGCATTTTTTAGCGAATTAGGTGAAAAGATGAAAACACTTCGCGAAAAAATAGAATTTAATACTGCCACCAGCGTCGCTATAGGCTACTTTGACGGCGTACACCGCGGGCACGCGGCGGTAATAGGCGCGGCGGTAGAGTACGCGAAAGAGCGGGGGCTTAAAAGCGTCGCGCTTACCTTTGATATGTCAAAAAGGCGCGCCGAGGGCAAGGGCGAGCTTGATTTGTTGCAATTCTTTGAGAAGGAACGGCTCATAAGCGAGCTCGGCGTGGATTATCTCGCCGTGCTCGATTTTTCTGAAATATGCGACCTTGACGGCGAGGCGTTCGTTGCAAGCGTGCTCGCTAAACGGCTTCACGCCACGGCGGTTTTCTGCGGTGAGGATTTTCGCTTTTCAAAGGGAAAAAGCTGCGGCGAAAGTGAGCTTCGCGCCCTTTGCGCCAAGAAAGGCATTACTGTTACGACGGTGGACGAGGTGGCTGACGGCGGCGCAATTTCCACCACGCGAATAAAGTCGCTTATAAAGGACGGCAAGATTGACGAGGCGGCTCGTCTTCTCGGTCACCCGCTTTGCTACACGGGAACCGTTATAGAGGGGCGAAGGCTTGGACGGCGGCTCGGCTTTCCCACAGCGAACCTGCGGTACCCTGAATCAATCACGCCCGTACGCTTCGGCGTATACCGCACACGCGCGTATGCAGACGGAAGGTGCTATGAGGCTGTTTCAAATATAGGCGTGCGCCCAACCGTGGACGACACGAAAGAGGTTTTTATCGAGACCTATTTAATCGGCTACGAGGGCGACCTATACGGCAGAATAATTTCGGTGGAGCCCGTTCGCTTTATGCGCGACGAGAGACGCTTTGCGGACGAGAATGAGCTTCGCGCAGCCGTTTTAAAGGATATTGAAACGGTGAAGAGCGAGGCGCTTATTGGAAGAAACCTCGCGGAAAAAATTTAACATTCAGACAGCTGAAAAAAGTTGCATTTTTACGGAGGTTTGTGCTAAAATATATGTTGCGCGACCACGCCACGGAGTTAAGGCCTGTTGCCCGAGTTTTTTTCGGGAATCACCTGTCACCTTATTTCTGTGACGACGGTTAATAATAAAGAAAGGTGAAAGACAAATGCTTAAGGACAAAAAAGAGGTAATCGAAAGCGTACGCGTACACGAAACCGACACCGGTTCCCCCGAGGTACAAGTAGCTATCCTTACCAACAGAATCAACCATCTTAACGAGCATCTCAAGGAGCACAAGCAGGACCACCATTCCCGCCGTGGAATGCTCAAGATGATTGGTCAGCGCCGCAACCTTCTCGCATACCTTCAGAAGAAGGATATCGAGCGTTACCGTGCGCTTATCGCAAAGCTCGGCTTGCGTAAATAGTAAACACTCGGAGGGCAGGCGAATTATCGTCTGCCTTCCGTTGCCTATTTGAAAAGCCGAAAAGGAAACAGCCTTGAATTTTGGTTTTTAGCGATGAATTGGACGCTTTGTTTCAAAGCGCCGAACTTATTGCTAAACCCAAAGGATAGGCGCAAAATTATTTGGGAGGCAAATTTTTAATGTTTGAAAACTATCGAGTTTTTGAAACCGAGCTTGCGGGTCGCAAGCTCAAGGTAGAGACGGGCAAGATGTGCGGTCTCTCCAACGGCTCTTGTATGGTGGAGTACGGCGAAACCTACGTGCTTTGCAACGTCACTATGAGCCAAAAGCCCCGCGACGGAATTGACTTTTTCCCGCTCTCCGTCGATTTTGAAGAAAAGCTTTACTCTGTCGGACGTATTCCCGGCAGCTTCCTTCGCCGCGAAGGTCGCCCGACCGAAAAGGCGATACTCACCTCGCGCGTGGTAGACAGACCTATTCGTCCGCTCTTCCCGAAGGATATGAGAAACGACGTGTCCGTGGTTATGACGGTTATGTCGGTTGACCCCGACTGCTCACCCGAAATCGCGGGTATGATAGGCACGTCAATAGCGCTTTCCATTTCGGATATTCCGTGGAACGGACCTATCGCTGGTGTTTTCGTCGGTCTTGTTGATGGCGAGATTGTCATTAACCCCACAGAAGCGCAGCGCGAGAAGAGCGACCTTCAGCTTACCGTCGCCGCTTCAAAAGAAAAGATTGTAATGATAGAAGCGGGCGCGAACGAGGTTGATAACGACACAATGCTTGAGGCTATCAAGAAGGCGCACGAGGAGATAAAGAAGGTTATCGACTTTATCCTTATGATGCAAAAGGAAGTCGGCAAGACGAAGATTTCCTTTGAGAGCCAAGAGGTACCCCACGATATGTACGAGGACGTAAAGAACCTCGTAATCGACAAGGTGCGCGTTGCTATGGATACCGACGACAAGACCGTCCGCGACGCGGCGCTTGTACCGATATATGACGAGGTTCATTCCACCCTCGACGAGAAGTACCCAGACGAAGCGGCGAAGCTTGACGAGTGTATGTACAAGCTTCAGAAGTACGTTGTTCGCCGTTGGCTTCTTGACGACGGCAAGCGCGTAGACGGACGCGGCATAGACGAGATACGTCCGCTCGCGGCTGAGGTCGGAATACTTCCGAGAACCCACGGCAGCGGTATGTTTACAAGAGGACAGACTCAGGTTCTTACCGTTGCGACGCTCGCTATGTCGGGCGACGCGCAGATACTTGACGGTATCGACAACGAAGAGAACAAGCGCTATATGCACCACTATAACTTCCCGTCCTACTCTGTCGGCGAAACACGCCCGAGCAGAGGACCCGGACGTCGAGAGATAGGTCACGGCGCTCTTGCGGAGCGCGCGCTTGTGCCTGTGCTTCCGTCGCTTGACGAGTTCCCCTATACTATCCGCCTTGTATCCGAGGTGCTTTCCTCCAACGGCTCCACCTCGCAGGGCTCAATCTGTGGCTCCACCCTCGCCCTTATGGACGCGGGCGTGCCGATAAAGTCACCCGTAGCGGGTATCTCCTGCGGTCTTATTACCGAGGGCGAGCGCTGGATGACTATGGTTGACATTCAGGGCGTCGAAGATTTCTTCGGCGATATGGACTTTAAGGTAGCGGGTACAAAGAAGGGCATTACTGCCATTCAGATGGACCTTAAGATAGACGGCTTAACCTACGACATTATCGCCGAGGCGTTCGCGAAGACCTTAAAGGCGCGTCTTTATATCCTCGACGAAATTATGCTCAAGGCTATACCCGAGCCTCGCGCGGAGCTTTCCAAGTACGCGCCGAAGATGCTCTCTATCTCCATTGACGTGGAGAAGATTTCCGAGGTTATCGGAAAGGGCGGAAAGGTTATCCAGAAGATATGCGCGGAGTGCGACGTTAAGATTGACGTTGAAGAGGACGGAAGAGTTTACGTCTCCAGCATGGACCTCGAGAACGCGCAGCGCGCTATCGATATAATTAGAACGATTGTCACCGAGCCCGAAATAGGCGCTATGTACTACGGCAAGGTAACAAAGCTTCTTCCGATAGGCGCGAAGGTGGAAATCGCCCCCGGCAAGGAGGGCTTCGTCCACATAAGCAAGCTTGAGGAGCGCCGCGTGGAGAAGGTAGAGGACGTTCTCACCGTAGGCGACATTATCCCCGTAATGGTAATAAAGATTGGCGACCGCGGAATAGACCTTTCCCGCAAGGACGCCGTAGCCGCGCTCAACGCGAAGAAGAGCGCAGAGTAAGCGAAACAAAAAAACGCCGCCCCGTTCGTCAGAACGGGGCGGTTTCTTATATGTACGCTATATGCGACGCCGTGGCACCCCAAGTAGGAATCGAACCTACAATTAGCCCTTAGGAGGGGCTCGTAATATCCATTTTACTATTGGGGCGTGTATTGAGTATAATTATAAGGCTTTTTAGGTTTAAAATCAATTTCTATTGCCGAAAATGTTAATAAATCTGTAACATTGATTAACGTTTAGGTTATTTACCTCGCAAAATATAAGTGATATACTAAATCTGTAAAAGAAGAAAAAATGAGGGAATATGCGCTATATAAGCATTTCAGAGGGCATACCGCGGCTGGACACTATGCCCGTTTTGAAGACAACAGAATACCCATGGGAGGAGGGGAGCTTTAAGCCCCTTTGCTACGCGCGCGCCGCGGTTGTAAGAGGCGAGGGCGTTTTGTTCGATCTCACCGCCTTTGAGCGCGACCCCGAATGTTGCGATTTTGTTATGGACGGAAGCTGCGTAGCTGTTACCTTTGACTTCTTCCCCGAGCGTTCGCGTGAGACTGTCACCGCCGCACTTAACAAGGACGGGAAATGCGACGTTTTTATAAGCGGCGAGCCGTCCGATATTGAAATTTCGGCGGAAACCTACGCGGGCGAGGACGAGCAGGGCTGGTACTGGGGCGTCCGCTTTATTATAACAAACGAAATGCTCGAAAGACTGTACGGTGTGTCAGAAATTGAAAATGGGCATACTATGTATGGTAACATATATAAGCTAAAGCTTACGGGTAGCGATTCCCATCTCGGCGCAATTTCGCGGATAAAGGACGAGGTTATCTTTTCTTTCTCCAATCTTTGCGAGTTTACCGCGGTAAGCTATTGATAAACCGTTTCGGAGGTGCCACAATGAGAAAGCTTTTATCGGTTCTCGGTCTGATAATAGCGTTTTGCGCCGTTTTTGCTATTGCCGACGGCACATATCGTTTTTTGACCAAGAACTGCCGAAGGTACATCTGCTTGCATAAATAAAGCGGCGGCGGACATAATAAGCCTTGAACACAAAAGGAGGTATATTTTATGTCCGAAAAAGCTAATCGCTCTATTAAATGCAAGGTAGATTCCTGCCAGCACCACTGCTCAGCGGAGGATTTCTGCTCGCTCGACTGTGTCTGCATTGGTACCCATGAGGTTGACCCCGCTATGAACCAGTGCACCGACTGCCAGTCCTTCAAGAACGTCTGCTGCGGCGAACAGGAGAAGGCGGTAGACAAGTATAAAGAACAGCAGGGCTATTGAAAGGATAAACGTATGCTTGGGGACCTGCTTCTTTTTTGGTTTACGAGACCTTTTGGCGACGGGAGTAAAGCTTAAAAAGTAAGCTTAAAACCGCTACGGGAATACTCGTCGATTTATTAAAAGCACGAAAAGAAACTCGGAAGTCTTAGTGAGGGCTATAAGCCTAAATTATCTTCCTTGTGAAAAAACGCGTCGGAAAGCGTATCAAATTCCTCGTCAGTACAGCGTGCCTTACAAACAGCCTCAAGGTCTTTTGAGCGGGCGAGAAGGTCTGCTGTTTTTTCGCAAGGGAAGCGGGTACATTCGCCGCACTTCGAAACGCCGTTTGCCCGTGTGCAGTTGGTGAGCCCGTAGCCGCAAGACTTATCGGGCGTACAGCCAACGCAGCGCATCTCATTGGGCGGGAGTATCCGTTCGCGCCAGCCTACGCGATACCAAAGCTCAGCTATTCGAGAGAGCTCTTCGTCGGTTTCGGCGAGATAGCGCGGACACCTTTCGCAGTCGTCGCCGCAAAGAGAGATTTTCGCGCTCATATAGTAAGACCGCCGTCGCAACTGATTATCTGACCCGTTATATAATCCTCACGCGCGAGGAAAAGCACCAGCCGCGCTATATCGTCGGGCGTGCCCATCTTGCCCGCGGGCGTAACCTCGACTATTGCGTCTATGTCCTCCTTAGTAAGGTTGGAGTTCATTTCGGTGTCGATAAGCCCGGGAGCTATGCAGTTTACGGTAATTCCGCTCGGCGAAATCTCCTTAGCGAGTGCTTTCGTGAAGCCCTCTACCGCCGCCTTGCTCGCGGAATACACAGCCTCGCAGGAAGCGCCTACGCGCCCCCACATAGAGCCGATATTAACTATAGCGCCGCGCTTTCTGTTTATCATAAAGGAAACGGCGCTTCGGCACATATTGAAGACACCCTTTGTGTTTACGCCAAAAACCTTTTCATACTGCTCGTCGTCAGTTTCGGTGACGAGAGAGAAGAGCGAAACGCCGGCGTTATTTACAACGAGGTCTATCGCGCCGTAGTAGTCAATAGCGAAGTTTACAAGTGCGTCCGCTTCCTCGGATTTTGAAACGTCGGCTTTAAATATGGACGCCTCGTTGCCCTCGCTTTTTATCTGCGAAAGAAGTGTTTTTGCCCTGTCGGCGCTTTTTAGGTAGTTTATTACAACACGGTACCCGTTTCTTGAAAGCAGTAGAGCCATCGCTGCGCCTATTCCGCGCGACGCGCCTGTTACGATTGCGGTTTTCTGCATAAAACCACCGTCCCTTCCTTTTTATTTTAGCCCATAATGCCGCGTTTGGCAATTAAGATTGTATGAACAATATCAATCAGTATGCGTAACAACAAGGTTACCCCTTAACAAAACAGAAAAGTCTCGTTAAGGGGTAACCTTGTTGTTAATATAGTTTGCCTATCGTTTACGCAAGCTCAAAGGTGAGGCTTTCTAATGCCGCCTCTGCGTTCG
>CAYWJF010000018.1:0-30391 GCA_964458545.1 uncultured Oscillospiraceae bacterium
CGAGTGGGAATAAGTTCAGAACGGCTGAAAGATTCCGAAAGTTTGTGACCTTTTAAGATTAGCCATACGCGGCAGCGTTTTGGAAACATTTGAATTATTCTTTTATAAAGAGCTATCAGATTATTGATAAAACGAGAGGCCGCCAAGTGAAAAAGAGAACAGTTCCCCACACTTATATAATTTTATTTATATTACTGTTTGTAGCGTGTCTTATGACCTACCTTATTCCGTCTGGGGAATTTGAGAGGGTATTTGACGAAAAGAGCGCTCAAACTCTTGTTGTGGCGGGTAGCTATCACGAAGTGACGGCAACGCCCGTTGCACCGTACTCAGTCTTCAATAAAATCTTTGAAGCGGCAACGCTGTCTAAAACCGCTTCTTTGGCGGCTTTTATTCTGCTTATCGGCGGGGCGTTTGAAGTAATTATGAAAACTGGAAGTCTCACCGCGTTATGCGAGAGCACGCTTATGCGGATGAAGCGGTTTGAGCTTTGGTTCATTCCTATTTTTGTTTGCCTCTTCTCGGTTTTCGGTTTCACAATGGGACTTACGACTGCCTCTACGCACCGCCGCGACCGAAACATATACAAACGTACAGGAATACAGCGAGCTTTTTGGCGAAAACGCGAAGGACGATTTCAAAAGCAAGTGGGATATGGACGAGAGTATCTTTCCCGAAAGCGTTGACGACGTAAGGGCGGTTAAAGAGTTTAGCCTCACCTACTATAACCCGTGGGACGCGCAGTATGTCGGTTACCTTACGGTGGAGTATAGCGACGCGGACTATGAAAAGGAGCTTACTCGTCTAAAGGCGAAGGGAATTGACGAATACACGGGCTTCTATTCTGTAAAGGGCGAGCCGAGCGCATATAGCGTAGTTGCTATGGAAGCAGACTCATATCAGGGCTTCGTTTATGCGCTCGTGCCAAAAACCGATAACGAAGAAAATACCGTTACCTATGTCGAGATAATCTTCTGCAACTACTTTCTCGACCTCGATATAAATGAGTATCTTCCGCACAAGTATCTTCTTAAGGGCTTTGACGCGTCAAAGGATAACCCCTACGCCGAGGAGAAACGCGCAGAGCTTGAAAAGGAAGCGTGGAGCTTCGCTTAATTAGGAATAGCCACCGTCTCGTGGTAAAGCGCAAGGGTTTTTAATTTCAATTAAAGAGCCTCTGTCTCGAAAGGACAGAGGCTCTTTTCTCGTTTAAAACAAATCACGATTATGAGGACTTAAAATAGCTATATCGTTGCGGGCTCTAAAAGGGTAAGCGACTTTTTCTTCGGGTTGATTTCGCATTTCACGCCTATCGGGAGCACCCCTATAGGCTCAGCGTGCCCGAAGTTTACGTTATAAAGAATGGGAAGCTCTGGGCGGTTTGCCTCAAAGCCGACCACCTTTTTGTAGACCGCTTTATACGGCTCGTACTTACTTCTTCTGGCGGGCTTTCCGACGATAACGCCGTTAATTACGCCGAGTATGCCTTGCGCGTTCAGGTTGCGTAGTATCCACATAAGGGTGTCTGCCGACATATCCTCCTCGCTTGTTTCAATAAAGAGGATTTTACCGCGCCACTCGTTGAGTGTGGGCCAAAGCGACGTACCGAGAAGCTCTATAAACACGTCCGCGCAGCCGCCCAGCAGCTCGCCTGTAACGGCCTCTTCACCCTGTAAAACCTCGTAGCCGACCTCTTCCTTGTGGTAGGCGCGAAGGGTGTTAATGTTCTTTTCGTCCCACCAAATCTTCTCGTCCTCGTCGTCATACCAGTAGGGCGCTGAGGGGATATTTAAGGTTTCCTTTGGCTCGAAGAGGGTGGAAACAATCATATCCCTCGTGTAGTCGTTAATCTTAACGTATTCAGAAAAGTTTGTCATAATATTTGCGCCGTAGTAGGAAATTAGCCCCGCCTTATACATCATAAAGTGGTTGGTGGTGCTGTCCGAAAAGCCCGTGAAAATCTTCGGGTTATTCCTCAGCAGGTCGAAATCTATGTAGGGCAGAAGCCTTATCGTATCGTCGCCGCCTATCGCGCAGAACACCGCCTTAATTGAGTTGTCGCGAAAAGCGTCCATTAGGTCCGTCGCTCGCTCCTCGGGGTGACGGTAGAGGTAGTCTATACCCTTGAGGGCGTTCGGCATAGCTATTACCTCAAGCCCGAAATCCTCCTCAAGCCGTTTCTTCGCAATGTAGTATTTGTGGATAAACTGCGGCTCGCCGAGAGAGCCGCTTGAAAGGCTAACTATCGCGACCTTGTCGCCGCGTTTTAAGTGTTCCGGTTTAATCATAATATTTACTCCTATTTACTTATTCTTATTCTGTGTCGAGGCATCAATACCCACCCGCCTAAAATGCAAATCGCGGTATTTTTTAGGCGTCACTCCGTTTTTCTCGCTAAAAACCTTAATAAAGTAGCTTTGGTTCGAAAATGCAAGCAGGCTTGCAATCTGCGAGGGATGGTAGTCGGAAAAGGTGAGCATATTCCTTGCCGCGTTAAGCTTTTCGTTTTGAACGTACTGCGTCACCGTAAGCCCCGTTTCCTTTTTGAAAAGCCGCGAAAGATAGCTTTCATTTAGCCCTGTGAATTTCGCGAGGTCCGAAATAAGTATCCGCTTATGTAGGTTGTTGTAGATATAATCCACGCATTTTACTATCGGCTTTGAAAAGATGCGCTCCTTACGAAGCTGGCTCATTCTTTGCGTGTAATCTTCGGACATCTGGCGGTGCAGGCGCGATATCTCCGCGAAGGACGCGCACCTATCCGCCTTTTGTATATACAGGTCGCTAAGGCTGTACGCCGTTTCGTGCGCCATACCGCCTTCAATGCAGTATCTTGCGAGTAGCGCCGCGGTAACAACGAAGTGATACTTTATACTTTGCAGCGGGTTTTCGGAAAGCTTTCCGAACCCGCTTTTGTCGGTAAACTCCGTTTTGCAGAGCTTCGAGACCTTTTCGGTTTCTCCGTTCTTCACAGCCATATAAAACTCAAATTCGGGTCCGTAGGGCGCGTGAAAATCATTACTCTCGCGCATTATGAACTCCTTGTAGGTAAGTTCCTGTTCGCTGTTCATAGCCGCTCTTCAGCTCCTTCACGATTGATGTCATTATTCTATCATAAAAGCAATCAAAATAATATATCTCGGCAAAGAATAATGCTAATATTAGGCTTAAAAGGAGGGCGAATTATGAAAAGCTTTAACGGCTATATGCATGGAATTAACCTTGGCGGCTGGCTTTCGCAATGCGTGCACACCTATGAGCATTACGATTCCTTTATTTCTGAAAACGACATAGAGCGAATAGCGAGCTGGGGGCTTGACCATGTAAGGGTACCCGTCGATTACCAGCTAATGCGCGACGAAAACCATAACGACATAGAAAAGGGCTACGGCTACATTGACTGCTGCCTTGAATGGTGCAAAAAGCACGGGCTCAATATGATACTCGACCTTCACAAAACGGCGGGCTTCTCATTTGATGAGAGCACGAACGCCTTCTTCGAAAGCGAACCGCTTCAGGATAGGTTCGTCGAGCTTTGGATTGAGCTTGCGAAGCGTTACGGAAATTACGGCGAAAGTCTTGTTTTCGAGCTGCTTAACGAGGTGGTGGAGGATTCCGTCGCCGAACAGTGGAACGGCATAATTAAGCGGACAATATCAGCCATAAGGGCTATAGCGCCGAACGTTAAGATAATAATCGGCGGCGTTCGCAATAACAGCGTGCTTCGCGTAAAAGGGCTTGATTTGCCATACGACGAAAATGTCGTTTACACCTTTCACTTCTACGAGCCGCTTATCTTCACCCACCAGACGGCGCATTGGGTAAACAAGATGACGGCGGATTTTCACACCGAATACCCCGCCGAAACAGCGAAATACTATGCGGAAACGGAAAAATTCCTGCCTGATGACCAGAGGGAATTCTACCACGCGGTAAAAACAAAGAGCATAGACCGCGACTTCTTTGAAGAAGCATTTAAGGAAGCGATACAGACAGCCGAGGAACGCGGAGTCGCGCTTTACTGCGGCGAATACGGCGTAATAGACAAAACCTCGCTCTCGTCGGCGCTCAATTGGTATACGGACATTAGCTCCGTATTCGACCAGTTCAAAATCGGACGCGCCGCGTGGACCTACAAAAAGCTTGATTTCGGTATAACCGATGAACACTATGCGGAAATCTTCGATATGTTAGTAAAACTGCTTTAAAGATAAAGGAGAAGAAAGATGAACACAAAGAAGCTTATCTCGGTTTTAGCGGTCGCGTCGCTGGCGCTTTCTCTTGTCGGCTGCGGCAAAAAAACCAAGGCGGAGGACCTTCCGCAGATAGACGGCTACTCGCTATTATACTTTGACGAGTTTGAGGGTGGAAAGCTTGATAAAGACAAATGGAACTACGAGCCGCACGAGCCCGGCTGGACGAATAACGAGCTTCAGGAGTACACGACCTCCACAAAGAACGTCTTTACAAGGGACGGAAAGCTTGTTATAAAAGCTATCGAAAGCGAGCAGGACGGCGAAAAATATTACACCTCAGGCAAGGTGACTATGCAGAACAAGTGCGACTTTACCTATGGCAAGGTTGTCGTTTCCGCGAAGGTACCTGAGGGTCAGGGACTCTGGCCCGCTATTTGGATGATGCCTAAGGACGAAAGCTTTTATGGGCAGTGGCCCAAGTGCGGCGAGATAGACATTATGGAGGTACTCGGAAACGACGTCACCACTGCCTACGGCACCCTACATTACGGTGAGCCGCACGCTGAACAGCAGGGCGTTTATGAGCTTACGGGCGAAACCTTTGCGGATAGCTTCCACGAGTTTTCCGTCGAGTGGGAGCCCGGTGAATTCAGATACTACATAGACGGAGACCACTATCTCACCGTTAACGACTGGTTTACCGCCGTGGACGGCGAGGACGAAAAGCCTTATCCTGCGCCGTTTAATCAGCCGTTCTTTGTGCAGATGAACCTTGCCGTCGGCGGAACGTGGCCCGGCAATCCCGACGAAACCACTAATTTCGATAACGCTGAATTTGAGATAGACTATGTTCGCATCTACCAAAAGAGCGAATATGATATGAACGTCACGAAGCCCGAAAAGAGCTACCGTGAGCCGCTTGAGGACGGAAACTATATCTTCAACGGCGATTTCGCAGAAAAGGAAAGCCTTTCGGACGACGTGAACTGGAAGTTCCTTCTCTTTAACGGCGGCGAGGGAAGCGCCGAAATAAAGGACGGAACAATGATAATCTACACTAGGAACGAGGGTACGGTAGATTATTCCGTCCAGCTTGTTCAGCCCGAGCTTCCTATGATAAAGGGCGAAAAGTACAAGGTTACCTTCGACGCGAAGGCGGACGCAGACCGCGATATCGTTGTCTGCGTAAGCGCTCCCACCGCAGGGTGGATACGTTACCTAAACGACACGAAGCTGCCCATTACGACCGAATGGGAGACCTACACCTTTGAGTTCGATATGAATTCCAAGGATGACCCCAACGGACGGCTTGAATTCAACCTCGGGCACAGAGGCTCCGACGCTACGGTGTATATTCAGAATGTCCGCGTAGATAAAATTTCATAGTTAGCTATAATATACATTACTGCCCGCAACGCCGTATTCGGCGTTGTGGGCTTTTCTTTTTCGCTGTGATTTAAGAGAAGATAGATATATGATATAATTATGTTAGAATTATCCCTTTGAAAGAGGAAACAGCTATGAACAGAAAGATTATAGCCGCGGGGCATATCTGCCTTGATATTACGCCCGCGTTTTTCGATAGGCAGAAACCTACGTCGGAGCTGTTGAGCCCGGGCAAGCTTACCGAGGTGGGCGCGGCGGACGTACACACGGGCGGTTCGGTCGCGAACACGGGGCTTGCTGTTAAGCTTCTCGGCGGCGACGTTGAGCTTATGGGTAAGGTTGGCGGCGATGCCTTCGGCGAGATGGTTTTGAATATTCTGAAAAAGCAGAACGCAGATAAAGGGCTTATAGTTTCAAGGGAGGAGAATACCTCTTATTCTATTGTAATTGCGCCGCCTAATACCGACAGAATGTTTCTGCACAACCCCGGCGTGAACGCCACCTTCAAAGCCACGGATATTTCCGACAAGGCGCTTACGGAAGCGTCGCTTCTTCATTTCGGCTATCCTCCGTTAATGAAGGGAATGTACGAAAACGGCGGAGCGGAACTCAGCTCGTTGATGCGCAGGGCAAAGACGTTAAATACCGCGACCTCGCTCGATATGGCGGCGGTGGACGAAAGCTCAGGCGCTGGGCGCGCCGACTGGGACGAGATACTGAAAAACACGCTTCCCTTTGTTGATTTCTTTATGCCGAGCGCCGAGGAGCTCTGCTTTATGCTTGACAAGCCACGCTTTTATGAGTGGCAGAAGCGGGCTGACGGGCGCGATATTACGGAGGTAATAAAAAGAAATGATATTCTTCCGCTCGCCGAAAAATGTATGAAATACGGCGTTAAGGTGCTGCTTATTAAATGTGGCGCTAAGGGCATATATTACCGTTCGGCTGAGGAAGAGCGACTTTTTGAATTAAAAGAAATACTCGGATTAGACCTCTCCTCATGGGTGGCGCGCGAGGGCTTTGAAAGAAGCTTTATGCCTGAGCGGGTGCTTTCGGGAACAGGGGCGGGCGATACCGCGATAGCGGCGTTCCTTACCGCCATGACGGACGGCTGCGGGCTTGATGAATGTGTAAGCTTTGCCGCGGCGGCTGGCGCTTGCTGTGTGGAAAGCTACGACGCTTTAAGCGGACTAAAAAGCTTTGACGAGATGAGGAAGAAGATAGCGGCTGGCTGGAAAAAGACAGACGCGGAGTTTTAACGGAGGCGGAATATGCTTGTTAATATGAAGGAGCTGCTTACTCCCGCGCGAGCGGGCGGCTATGCCTTGGGCTTTTTTAACGCCGTAAATATTGAAATGGCGCGCGCCGTAATCGAGACGGCTGAGGAGCTACGCTCTCCCATTATGATAGGTACGGCGGAGGTATTACTGCCCTTTACCGAACTTCAAAATGTGGCGGACTATCTTATTCCTATGGCGAAAAGGGCGAGAGTTCCCGTCTGTGTTCACTATGACCACGGACTAACGCGTGAGCGCTGCGAGCAAGCGCTGAAGCTCGGCTTTACTTCAATTATGTACGACTGCTCCACGCTTGAATATGAAGAGAATATCGCGCGGGTCGCAGAGTTGAGCGAGCTTTGCCATAAAAACGGCGTGAGCATGGAGGGCGAGCTTGGACACGTGGGCGATAACGAGGGGAGCGGTCGGTTGTCTTCGCCGAGCGACTACTATACAGACCCAGAAACGGCGGAGGATTTTGTAAAAAGAACAGGCATAGATGCGCTCGCCGTTGCCGTAGGAAACGCTCACGGCGACTATAAATTCCCGCCAAAGCTTGATTTTGAAAGGATTGACGCCATAGCGAGGAAAACGAGTCTTCCGCTTGTGCTTCACGGAGGAAGCGGGCTTTCTAATGTGGATTTCAAAACGGCGATAGAAAAGGGAATCTGCAAGGTGAATATCTTCACCGATTTAGATAAAGCTGGTAAAGCAGGCGCAGAAAAAGGAATTAGCGAAGGGGTAAACACGCTTTCGGGCTTAATGGCTTATACTCAAGCCGCAATGAAGGCGGTGGTTGCCGAAAAGCTTAGTCTTTTCGGCTCGGTAGGCAAGGCGTAAAATACCGCTGAACGTATATACTTGACAACGAGAGAAACTTGCATATAATATAAGTAGTTTCGAGGCGGGGAGAGTTTCCCCACCGGCGGTATAGCCCGCAAGCCTTTTTAGGCACGATTCGGTGAAATTCCGAAGCCGACGGTATAGTCCGGATGAAAGAAACGGCGCGTTTAATCTATTAACGAACGTGACGCTCCCCGAAATAATATCGGGGAGCGTTTTAATATCCCCGAAAAACGAAAGAGGTGTTTTTCATGATTAGAAACGACAGGGTAAGGACGCTTACCCGCATGGCTATGCTCGCGGCGCTTTCGGTGGTGCTTGTGGCGGTGGTGCATTTTCCTATCTTTCCGTCTGCCGCGTATCTTGAGTATGACCCAGCTGATATTCCGATACTTATCGGCACCTTCCTTTACGGTCCGTGGTGCGGCGTTATTCTTACCGTTATTGCGAGCGTAATTCAAGGGCTGACGGTTAGCGCAAGCAGCGGTATCTACGGCATTATTATGCATCTTATTTCTACGAGTGCGCTTTGCCTTTCGGCGGGCTATATCTACAAAGCAAAGAAGACCCTTCCGCGCGCAATAGTCGCTCTCGCTATCGGCACACTTGTAAAAACGGCGGCTATGGCGGGTATGAATTTAGTTATAACACCGCTTTACACGGGTATGCCGCTTGAGGTTGTCAAAACCTTGATTTTCCCCGTAATCGTTCCGTTTAACCTTATTAAATCTGGAATAAACTCGGTTATAACCTTTCTTATTTACAAGCCTATAAGCCGTCTTTTCGCAAAGAACGACGAAAGCGCGAAAGGGGAATAGCAAACTCGCGCGCCGCCGCATAGAATAAACAAAAACGTGCGGGGGCAAAGGATATGGACGCGGCTACAATGATAACAATAAGCCTTTTCGCGGCGGCGGGAATAATCTGCGCGGTGGTAAGCGCGGCGGAGCTTGCTTTCTTTAAAGAGCTCAGCGGCTCCGTTACGATAATGCGCGGCGGCGCGGATACGGCGGAGATAGCAAAAATGGCTCGGCGGTGCGGACTTCTTTACGCTAACACTAACGTGGTAATTGTCTGCGGCGCTGAGGAAAAGGGCAGGATAAACGAGGCGCTTATGCAAAGCGGGATAATCGCCGTGGAAAAGAAGGAGCTTGCCGATACGGTGGAATATCTCTTAAAAGCGTAATTTAAGTTGAAAAAAAAGACAAAAACCCTTATCATTATCGGTAAGGGTTTTTGATTTATTTAGGAGCATAATGGATTCGAAAATTAACGGAACGGTCGAGAATATTGTTTACAAAAATGACGAGAAGGGCTTCGGCGTTATCGAAATGGACGTAAACGGCGAGCTTGTCACGGTGGTGGGCGAGCTTTTTGGCGTATCCGTAGGGGAGGAGCTTACCGTTTACGGTGAGTTTGTTAACCACCCCACCTTCGGTCCGCAGTTTAAGGCTGGCGCGTGCGAGGTTGTTCTTCCAAGCGACGCCACGGCGATTTATAAATACCTTTCTAACGGGGCGATAAGCGGCATAGGTCCCGCGCTTGCACGACGTATGGTGGACGCCTTTTCTGACAAAACGCTGGACGTTATTGCGAAAAGCCCCGAGCAGCTTACAAATATTAAGGGTATTTCCAAGGACAAGGCGAAGAAGATAAGCGAGGAGTTCCGTAAGATATACGGAGTCCGCGAGGTTTTCGCCGAGCTTTCCGCCCTTGGGCTCGACATGTCCGATTCGCTTATCCTCTACCGCTCCTACGGCGACTATACGCCCGAGCTAATAAAGGGCAACCCCTATATGATTTGCGGCTACCCCGCCTACAAGGATTTCTCGGTAGCCGAGGCGCTTGCTACACGGCTCGGCTTTTCAAGTGACGACGTAAACCGCGTAAGAGCGGGCATAATATATATACTTCGCCATAACCTCAATAACGGCCATACCTGCGTGCCCGTTGAGACGCTTATTACAAAGGCGTCGGACTTTCTTGAAATAGCGCGGGACACGGTGGAAATAGCGCTTTTTGACGCGGCTGAGGAGAATAAGCTTAGCGTTATAAAATTCGGCGGCACAGAGTACGCGTTTTTAACCGATATGGCGCGCGCCGAAAGATATATCGCCGAACGGCTTTTGTTCCTAAAAACAATTTCCTATAAAAACGCCTTGGACGCCAAGGAAGAGATTGCCGATTTTGAGAAGTACAACCATATTGAGTACGAGGAGCTGCAAAAGCGTGCGATTTCCGCTTCGCTCACCTCGGGCGCGGTGGTTATTACGGGCGGTCCCGGTACAGGTAAAACAACGGCGCTTAACGCTATTATCGCTCTTTGCGAAAAGAACGGCGATAAGGTTGCGCTCTGCGCGCCGACGGGTCGCGCCGCAAAAAGGCTCTTCGAGCTTACGGGGCACGAGGCGAAAACGGTGCATCGGCTTCTTGAGATGGACTATAAGGACGGAAACCTTTCCTTCGTTCATAACGAGGAAAACCCGCTTAAATGCGATGTTGTAGTGATAGACGAGATGTCTATGACCGATTCGCTGCTTTTCGAGTCGCTGCTTCGCGGCGTCGTGCCACACTGCCGTCTTGTTATGGTCGGCGACTTTAACCAGCTGCCGTCGGTCGGAGCGGGCAACGTTCTTCGCGATATAATTGAAAGCGGCGCGTGCGAGACGGTTGAGCTTCAAAAAATCTTCCGTCAGGCGGCGAAAAGCCTTATAGTCGTTAACGCCCACTGCATAGTTAACGGCGAGATACCCGATACCGAAACCCATGACCGCGATTTCTTCTTTTTGAAAACCGACAAGGAGAACGGCGCGGCGCTTATCTGCGACCTCATTTCGCGAAGGCTTCCGAAAAGCTATAAGTACGACCCGTTCACCGATATACAGATACTTGCGCCGTCGCGTATTGGCGAGCTTGGCACCGTCACCCTTAACGAAAGGATACGCGCGAGGCTTAACCCAAAGGCTGAGGGCAAGGGCGAAATAAAGATAATGGGCGTTCTCTTTCGCGAGGGAGACCGCGTTATGCAGACTAAGAATAACTACGATATCGCGTGGACGAAGGACGGCGGCGAAAAGGGGATAGGCGTATTTAACGGAGATATCGGAACAATAGAGAAGATAGACCACAAGCGAAGGGTAATAAAATGCTTCTTTGATGACAGAACGGTGGAGTATACCTTTGAGCAGGCTATGCAGCTTGAAGCCGCTTACGCCGTTACCGTCCATAAAAGTCAGGGCTCGGAATTTCCTTGCGTAATCCTTTCCCTCTGCGACTTTTCACGGAAGCTTTGTTACCGAAATCTTTTGTATACGGCGGTTACAAGAGCGCGCGAGCTGCTTATTATCGTCGGCGACCAAAGCACCCTTGAAGCTATGGTAATGAACGATAAAAAGACCCTTCGTTACACGGGGCTTGCCGCCTTTTTAAGAGGAGAAATTGAATGAGCTTTATTAAGAATATGAGGGAGAAGGCGCTTAACCTTCTCTATCCGCCAAGATGTATGTTCTGCGACGAGGTGCTTCCGGAGGGCAAAGCCTGCAAGAAGTGTCAAAAGCGTATGGCACCCTACCGTCTTGAGGGCGAAAGGGGCGAAAAGGCGGGAATGACGGATAAGACGCTCGGGTGTCTCGACGCGGTATCCGCGAGCTTTCGCTACGCGGACGAGGTAAAGGAAGCGGTTATTCGCTACAAATTCTTCGGTGAAGCGGGTATGGCTTACGATATGGCAAGGATAATGACTCGCGACCTAAAGAAGCGTATGAACGTTTCAGATATAGACTATGTAGTAAGCGTGCCAGAGCATAAGGACAGCGACCGTCACTCGCGGCTTCTCGCAAAGCAGACCGCTCGTATACTTGAAAAGAAGTATTTTGCGAGGCTTCTTGTTAAAACCGCGTCCACAAGGAAGCAACACGACGGGCTTACCCGCGCTGAAAGGGAGAAGAACCTGCGCGGCGTTTTCGCCGTGAGCGACAAGGAGAAGCTAAAGGGAAAAACGGTGCTAATCTGCGACGATATTGTAACGAGCGGCTGTACCCTAAACGAGTGCGCGAGAACCTTAAAGAAAGCAGGCGCGAGAGCGGTGTTCGCTTCGGCTTTTTCTTCTACTTTTATCGAAGGTTAGTATTGAAAAGAGAGAAAAAATAGGTTATACTGTCATTTAGTGTTTTTTTGTAACGAAGGAGTTGTAATTATGGCTAAGAGTATAAAGATAGAAGCGCCTTATAAGGAAATAGTTACCGCGAGCGAGGCGAAAAGCGCGAGCTTTAGCGGTGTTTCGGCTGAAATAGTAGCGGCTATCTCGGGAGCTATCGCAGTTATCTGCGGCGAAAACGCGGTAATAAAGAGCGTTAAGCGTTCCGTCCGCGCAAAGAGCACGGGAAGAAGCGCTTGGAGCACGGCGGGACTTCTCGACAACACCCGCGCGTTTTAATTAACCTTAAAAGCATCGGACGCCGCCAGCTTGGCGCGCGTCCGTTTGTTATATTCTCTTTTGCGTGAACACGGCTGTTTATGGTATAATAATAAAGTTAAAGATTTATTTAGGACGGAGAAAACGATGGGGCTAAACGAAGAATTTATTACACTCAGAAAGCGATATATAGAATCCCGTTTTTTCCGCCTAAACGACGTTCAGCGCGAAGCGGCGTTCTGCGTAAAGGGTCCGCTTCTTATCCTTGCGGGTGCGGGTAGCGGCAAAACCATGGTGCTTGTAAACCGCACAAGATACATAATCGAGTTCGGCAACGCCTATCAAAGCACCGCGCTTTCCCGCGACGTAAGTGAAGCGGAGCTTTCAGAGCTTAGAGCCGCGGTAGACGAAAAGCGCGAATGCTCTTCTGAACTAAAGCCGCTCTTAAAGACCGACGCTGTGCCTGTGTGGAGCATACTTGCCATTACCTTTACGAACAAGGCGGCGGCTCAGCTAAAGGAGCGTATATGCGAGGAAACGGGCGAGGAGGGGAACGACGTTTTCGCCTCCACCTTCCATTCGGCGTGCGTAAGGTTTCTTCGCCGCGACGCGGACAAGCTTGGCTTTCCGAAAAGCTTCACGATATACGATACGGATGATTCTGTCCGCGTTTTAAAAGCGATATATAAAGAAACCTCGGTTGACGAAAAGATGTTCCCCTTAAAGTGGATGGCGGCGAAGATAGGGCGAATTAAGGACTCTATGGTTTCGCCCGAGGACTTCAAAAGCGCCCCGAAGGATTTTCGCGACGAGGTGGTCGCGAAGGTCTATATGGAGTATCAAAGGCGGCTTAAAGCCGCGGGCGCGTTCGATTTCGACGACCTTATTTATATGACCGTGACGCTGCTGCGAGATTTTCCCGAGGTGCGCGAATACTACCACAGGCGTTTTCGTTACATAATGGTGGACGAGTATCAGGATACCTCCTATGCGCAGTATAAACTAATCGAATACCTCACGGGTGAAGAACAGAATATCTGCGTGGTGGGCGACGACGACCAGAGCATATACCGCTTCCGCGGCGCGACGATTGAGAACATCTTAGGCTTCGAGAACTGCTTTAAAAACGCGCGTGTAATTAGGCTTGAGCAGAACTACCGCTCTACCGAGAATATATTGGACGCGGCGAACGGGGTTATAAAAAACAACGTCGGGCGCAAGGGAAAAACCCTTTGGAGCGAGCGTGGCGCGGGCGATAAGATAACCGTTTACTGTGCCGATAGCGAGCTTGACGAGGCGGCGTTTGTCGCGCGCGAAATACTTAAAAACAAGGAGAACGGTATAGGGCTTTCCGAGCAAGCGGTGCTTTACAGAATGAACGCGCAGAGCAACCCGCTCGAAAACCATTTTGCCCGCGCGGGCATACCCTATAGGGTGTACGGTGGGCAGAAGTTCTATGACCGCTTAGAGATAAAGGACGTTCTCGCATATTTACAGCTTATTGACAACAAATACGACAACCTGCGCCTTACGCGAATAATCAACCGCCCCGCGCGCAAGATAGGCGAAGCTACCGTCGCGGAGGTTTCGCGCATCTCCGAGGGCTTGGGCGAGCCGATGGTAGATATTATCCGCCGCGCCAACGAATTCGAAAGCCTTTCTCGTGCAAGAAACGCTTTAAAGGATTTTTTGGATATCTACGACAGGCTTCTTGAAAGCCGCGAGGAGAATACCCTCGGCGATTTTGTCGAGTCGGTTATCTCTATTTCAGGCTATCGCGCTATGCTTACCGCGCAGGGCGACGAGGGACTCTCGCGCCTTGAAAACGTGGAGGAGCTTGTTTCAAATATCAGAATTTTTGAAAAGGAGCACCCCGAGGGAACGCTTTCCGACTTCCTTGAGGAGATTGCGCTTGTAACAAGCATAGATAACTATGACGAGGGCGCCGAGACGGTTACACTTATGACCCTTCACAGCGCAAAGGGGCTTGAGTTCGACTGTGTATATATCGTCGGGCTTGAGGAGGGCATCTTCCCGGGCGAGGCGGCTCGCTATAACAACGAAGAGATAGAAGAGGAACGAAGGCTCGCGTATGTCGGTATAACCCGCGCGAGAAAGCGGCTTTATATGACGAGAAGCCAGATGAGAATGATTTTCGGCACGACAAGGCGCAACGCCGAATCCCGCTTCTTAAAGGAGATAGACGAGAGTCTTAAGGACGATTTAAGTCCGAAGCGTGCGCAGAGCTGGCGCACAGCCGAGAGCGGCTTCGGCGGCTTTACGGGCTACGGCGACGCAAAGCGCGAATACGGCGGCTACACGGGCGGCGAGAAGCAAAGCGGCGTTTCGCTCGCCTCCTCTATGACGCTCGGCGGCGACAAGCCTAAGGCGGAAACCGCTAAGGGCGCCTCCTTCCAAAAGGGGGACCGCGTGGAGCATAAGATATTCGGAACGGGCACGGTTATCTCCGCTACACCGCTCGGCGGCGATACCCTTGTGGAAATTTCATTTGACAAGTTGGGCGTAAAGAAAGCAATGGCGAACTACGCGCCTATGAAGAAGATATAGCGCTTTAAGGAGGATTTAAGGAAATGAAGGTATACTTATTAGCGTATACGGCTATGCCCGAAAAAATTGTGGCGTCGGCGGCAAAGCTTTGTTATTCAAATTCCGAGGTTAACGCTCTTCTTGAGGGACTTACTGAGGAAAAAACGGAAAGCTTCGTTAATATGCTCTCTGAAATAGGGCACGAAAGCCCAATTGAGCACGCGAGCTTTACCTTCGCCGTCGAGGGGGTATCGCGAGTGCTTCTCGCGCAGCTTACCCGCCACAGAATAGCCTCCTACAGCGTACAGAGTCAGCGGTATGTGCGCTTAGACGATTTTAAATATGTCACCCCGCCCGCAATTGAAAATGACGAGCAGGCGAAGAAGCTCTACCTCGATATGATGCGGCGGGACGCGGCGGCATACGAGGAGCTTACCGAGATACTAAAGAAGAAATATATTGAGGAGAACCTTGCCGCGGGCGACGACGAAAAGACCGCCGCGAGAAAGGCTGAAAAAAAGAGTATAGAGGACGCGCGGTTCGTGCTTCCGAACTCCTGTGAAACCAAGCTTGTTGTTACTATGAACGCGCGCTCGCTTCTTAACTTCTTCCGCCACCGTTGTTGCGGACGCGCCCAGTGGGAGATAAAGGAGCTTGCGGATAATATGCTCGCGCTTGTGTCGGGCGTTGCGCCCGCGCTCTTTAAAGCGGCGGGACCGCCCTGCTTAAACGGCGCTTGCCCCGAGGGTAAGATGAGCTGCGGCAGAGCTAAGGAAATGAAGGAATTTTACACTAATTTGAAGAGGGCGCGGTAAAGTGAGCGGTAAGCTGATTGTAATTGAAGGGCTCGACGGAAGCGGAAAGGCGACACAGTCTAAGCTTCTGCTTGAGGCGCTTAAGGAAAAGGGAATTATATGCGAGGCGCTCTCCTTCCCGTGCTACGACGAGGAGTATTCGGCGCTTGTGCGTATGTATCTCGGCGGGTGCTTCGGCGACAAGCCCGGTGACGTAAACTGCTACGCCGCCTCGGTTTTTTACGCCGTAGACCGCTACGCGAGCTATAAAACCGCGTGGCGCGAGGGATACGAGAACGGCACGGTGTATATCGCCGACCGCTACACAACCTCGAACGCTGTCTACCAGACAAGCAAGCTGCCCGAAGATGAATGGGACGCCTTCCTTGACTGGCTCAGCGATTTTGAATACAATAAGTTAGGTATTCCCGCGCCAGACAGGGTGATATATCTCGACGTCGCGCCCGAGGTCAGCGAAACGCTTATGCGCAAGCGCTATGAGGGTGACGATACTAAAAAGGATATTCACGAAAAGGATATAGATTATCAGCGCAAGAGCCGCGCCGCGGCAAAATACTGCGCGAAAAAGCTCGGCTGGCGAATAGTGGAGTGTGGCGAAAACGGAGTTATGCGCTCGGTAGAGGAGATTTCCCGCGATGTGCTTGCCGCGGCGGCAGGGATAACGGAGTAGTTATGCTTTCTTTTAAAAGAATTACTATAGACGATAAGCGCGAGCTGTTGGATGTGCTGTACAGTTCGCCTGACCGAGGGTGCGAGTATACCTTCGGAAACCTCTTTATTTGGGGCGGCGTTTACCGCACCGAGTACGCAAAGACAAGCGGCTATTATATTATCCGTCATGAGGACGAGGACCACGCGTTTTTATTTCCGGTAGCCGAAAAAAACGACGATTACGTGGAGCTTAAGGCGGCGGTTGACGAGATGCTTAATTATTGCAAAACCGCGGGCAAGTGCTTTCGAATAATTGCGGCTACAAAGGCTGACTGCGACGCGCTTGAGGCGCTTTACCCCCGCTTCTTTAGGTTTGAACAAACGCGGGATTATGCCGAATACGTTTATAACAGCGAGGACCTCATTAACCTTTCTGGCAAAAAGTATCATTCAAAGCGCAACCACCTTTCGCGCTTCGTAAACGACAATCCCGATTGGGAGTTTCATATTATAACGCGGGAGAATATCGACGCGGTTCGCGCAATGAACGACAGGTGGTATAAGGAAAATTTCGACGGAAACGTTACCCTTCGTGAGGACGAAACGGCGACGGCTGCGGCTTTCGATAATTTTTTCGAGCTCGGCTTCAAAGGCGGCTTTGTTACCGCCGGTGGAAGAATCGTCGCCTTCGCTATGGGCGAGGCGATAAACAGGGAAACCTTCTGCGTGCACCTCGAAAAGGCGGACTATGCCTTTGAGGGCGCTTATGCTATAATAAACCGAGAATTTTCAGCGCATTTTTGTGAGGAATACAGGTTCGTTAACCGCGAGGACGATATGGGTGACGAGGGGCTTCGCAAGGCAAAGCTTTCCTACTACCCCGTGCTTATTACCGAAAAATATATGGTGACATTAAATGATTAGAAATGCGACGCAAGAGGACATAAACCAAATAAGAAAGCTGTGGGACAGGTGCTTTCACGACCCGCTGGACTACGTCGACTTCATCTACGACCATATAGCGGACGTAAGCGGAACGCTGGTGCTTGAGGAGAAACGGCGCATAGTCGCTATGCTTACCGTTATACCCACCGCCTTCAAGTTCCGCGACAAGTCGATAAAAGCGGCTTATTTTTACGGCGCGGCAACCGAGAAGAACTTCCGCAAGAAGGGCTATATGACAATGCTTCTTGATTACGCTGAGAAGCGCTGCCGTGAGGATAAATTTGCCTTAAGCGTTTTAGTTCCGGGCGAAAGCGTTCTTTTCGAGTACTATGCAAACCGCGGTTACAGCACCGATTTTTACCTAAGAACTGTGCATATTGGCATTGGTATGCTGGACGCTTCGCTAAAACTCGACTCCGAAATAGTGTATGATAAACCTGATTTCAAAAAGATATACAGACTGCGCGAGAAGGCGTTAAGCGACATTCCACATATCGCGTGGGACCAAAAGCAGGTGGCGACAGTCGTGAATGACTGTATCCTTTATGGAGCGAACACCGCGTATTACGGCGGAGGCTACGGCGAGGCGTACGCTATTTATGACGTTCAGCGCGGGCGTATGTTCGTTAAGGAATGCTTCGGGACGAGCGAGGAAGCGGAGCTGCTGCTTCTAAAAGAGATAATCGTTACGCACAACCCAAGGTCGGTAACTGTTCAGCTTCCCGTTACGAGCGGACTCTTCAAGTTTGAAGGGGAGCGCGCAAGATACGGAATGGCGAAGCCGCTTAATATAGAGTCCGGCATAAGGGATATGGACCCGTACATGAATTTAATGCTTGATTGACAGGAGGAGATATTATGGTATACTTATTTCTCGCAGACGGCTTTGAGGAAGCAGAGGCGCTTGTGCCGCTCGACCTTCTGCGCCGTGCTGGAATAAAGGTAAAAACCGTGGGCGTAGGCAGCACCACCCCTACGGGCGCGCATAAAATAACGGTTATGAGCGAGATATCTGAGGAAACCTTCTTCCCTGAGGACGACGTTGAGGCAATACTGCTTCCCGGCGGTTCGGTAGGGGTGCAAAACCTTGAAAGTAGCGACACCGTAAAGCGCGCCGTAAGGCTTGCGCACGAAAAGGATATTACCGTCGCCGCTATCTGCGCCGCGCCGACTATAATTGCGCGCGCGGGGCTTCTTATGAACAAGAAGGCAACCGTTTACCCGAAGCTCAAGGGCGACCTCGGCGAAAGCTACCGTGATGAGGATATCGTTTACGACGCGCCGTTCTTAACGGCTCGCGCCGCTGGCGTTTCTACCGAGTTTGCGTTAAAGCTAATTGAAATAATTAAAGGAAAAAAGGCGAGCGAAAAGGTCGCCGCCGATATCTGTTTTAAGCTGAAATAGGGGATAAAAAATGAAGATTAAAACTACAAAAAAGAAAAAATCAGTATACCGCGCCGTGCCGTCAAGCACGGTAAGGAAAAGAACGACGTCGCCGCGCGCTGAACGCGCTCCGCGTGAGAGAAGGGAAAGAAGCGGCGGAATAAGCGTGGGAATGATATTCGTTATCTTTCTTTGCGTATGCCTTGTCGGCGGAATGATTGGCTTCGGCGTGGTTATTTCCGAAATAAGCGGCAACAAGAACGCCACCTTCGCTACCTCCACGGAAATAGAGATACCCGAGGGCTCCTCCACCGAGGCGATAGGCGATATACTTAAAAGCAACGAGATGATAGGCTCGGTAAATATATTCAAGATTTACTGCCGCGTTAAAGGCATTGACGGCACCTTCCAGCCCGGTCCTCATCTGTTTGACCAAAGAATGAGTTATGCCGACGTGGTTTCAGAACTGCAAACTGTGGTAATCGCCCCGCGTGAAACCTTCGAGGTTACCTTCCCAGAGGGCACTACCGTCGTAAAGATGGGTATGATACTCGCGGATAAAGAGGTTTGTACAGTTCAGGAATTTGTCACCGAGGCGCAGACGGGAGAGTTTACGAACGAGTTTCTAAAGGAGATACCTGACGACCCCAATATCTTTGTGCGTCTTGAGGGCTATCTCTACCCCGAAACCTACCAGTTCTATAAGGACGATACTCCTCATGAGTGGATACAGACAATGCTCGACACCTTTGAGGAGCGTATCCTTACCGACGAAAGAAAAGCGGCGATAGAGCAAAACGAGCTTTCGCTTCACCAGATAATAACCTTCGCATCTATTGTTCAAAAGGAATACAGCGACGCCGCGCATAACCAGCGCGATATCGCAAAGGTGTTCTGGAACAGATATAACGACCCCGTTGATTACGCTTATTGGGGCTCCTGTGTTTCCGGTTGGTACGATGACAGCGGACGTCATGAGGGTTATATCAACAACTGTATGATGTTCTACAATTCGCAGTATTTGGGCAAGTCTACGCCCGAAAGCATGCAGATGGCGTACGACACCTATCGCGGAGTTCAGGGCTTGCCGATAGGACCGATGTACAATATGAAGGAGGATATCGTTGACGCGGTACTGAACCCGAGCGACGTTGACTACACCTTCTTCTGCAACGACAAGTACGGCAACACCTACTGGTCTTACGATTACAACACCCACGCGAACGTTAACATTCCCGTTTATACCGCTATGGACGTACAGTTCGCCGCGGGAGTAAGCGAGAACCAAGCAAGAATTAACACGGGTTATAACTTCGACAACCTTGTTATGACCGACTCGCCCTTGCACGAGGACTGATATGAGCGAAGACGGCGCTAAAGACTCGGTTTTTGAAAAGATTTACGAGGTGGTAAAGAGGATTCCCAAGGGCAAGGTCGCAACCTACGGACAGGTTGCGCTCCTCGCGGGAAATCCCCGCTGGTCAAGGGTTGTGGGCTACGCGCTTCACGTTAACCCCGACCCTGCCCATATCCCCTGCTTTAGGGTGGTCAATCGCCTCGGGGAATGTTCGGGCTCCTTCGCCTTCGGCGGGCGCGGCACGCAGGAAATACTTCTTCGCGCCGATGGGGTTGTCTTTCTTCCAGACGGACGGGTGGATTTGAATGCCTCGATATGGCGTCCATAAATAGTAAATAAAGAAGACCCTCGAAGAGGGTCTTCTTTTTGCATGAACGCGCCCCTTGTGGACGCGCCCCGCAGGGGGGCATTGTGAAAAGCTCAGATTTCGGCAAGCTCCGAAATCGCCTCGGCGTAGGTGTCGGCGGAAAGAACGAAGTTGCCGAAGCTGTCAAGCACCTCATAGTGGTCAAGCACCGATATAATTCTGTATTTCATTTCGCTTTCTCCCTTCCTTTTATGCTTGAATTATACAATAGAAGGTGTACCAAAAATCGGACAATGAATAAGAACGTACAGTATTGTCATTTAGCGCTTTTAATGATATGATAATAAAAAAGTTTAGGGGGAAATTGACGTTGGAGACTGCGGCTAAGCTGTTTATTCTATTTTCTGCGCTTTGCGCTCCGCTTTATATTTTCCTAAAAATTCGCGAGGCAAACTCAAAAAGAGCCGAGGCTGAGGCGGAGCTGTTGCAAAGCGCCGTGAAGGACGAAGAAGCGGCTGAGGATAACGACGGCACGGAAGACGGTGAAGTATGAGAAAGCTCTTGCCGCTTGTTTCGCTGATATTAACGCTTGCGGTTGTCCTTAGCGGCTGTCTTTTTTTAGCGCCTCCCGCCGAGGCGGTGCCGTTTTCGTGGGACGTGGTAACAAGCACTCTTTCGGATATGGTAAGAAACGGTGAAGAGACCCGCACGGTTACAGTTACAAAAGCGCCCGAAAGCATTTCCGAAGATATATATTCCGCCATTGACGGCTTGTATAGAACCGACGGCGTTTTTCTTTATTATGCTTCCCGAGTGACAAACACCGTCGTTTCCTACGCGTCGTACAGCGAAATTACCCTTGAAGTAGAGTACAACTCAGCCACCGTACCCTATTCAGAGGTTTATACGGCGAACAGCGACCTTGACGTTGTAAACGCAATAATTGATAATTTAAATAAAGGTAAAAGCGAAACGGTGATTTACTGTCCTATAGGTGGCTATGACGGAGGTCGCGCTTTTGAGCTTGGCGACTGCGCGGACCTTAACGCGAACCAGCCCTGTTCGAGCGACTCGATAAACTATCAGGTTTTCCCCGATATTAATATGCCTAATCAGCTTTTAATAATCAGCTATTCATATTCGGTAGACGAGGAAATAAGAAATAGAGTAAGCGCCGAGATAGACGAGGCTACGGCAATGTTTGCGGCGAAGATTTCCGCTGCTGACGTGTACAACACTGACGAGGAGCTATACCGCGCTATCCACGACGCGGTAATAGAAAACGCCTACTATGATTACGAGCTTTACGACGTATTATCGGTAGGCGATATGACAAACGAGCAGAAGATTGAGAAGAGCGCATATGGCGTTCTCGTTGACGGAAAATCGGTTTGCAGCGGTTACGCCTACGCCTTTAAGGCGCTGTGTGATTACTTTAAACTGCCCTGCTGGGTGCTAAGCTGCGATTACGGCGAGGACGGTCATGTGGTAAATATCGTTTTGCTTGACGGTGAGACCTATTACGTTGACTGTACCTTTGACGATACGGGATATAGCGCGGACGAGTATTTCCTTTTTAATGAGGATGACTATCAATATTCAGAATATCTGTTTTTTAATAATAACGTCATACCTTGGTAGCGCCTGCGCTGTGCGCTTCATTAAAGGTGCGGCTGAGAAGACCCACGGCTCGCTTTTCAATTCGTGAAACGTAAGAGCGCGATATTCCAAGTCTCGCCGCTATCTCGTTTTGAGTCTGCGGCTCGTTTCCAAAAAGCCCAAAGCGAAGTATTACTATCTCCTTTTCGCGAGTGTTGAGGGTGCTGTCTATAGCCGCCTTCAACCTGTGAAGGTCGTTTTTAAGCTCGTAGCCCGCCGCTATGTCGTGCTCGTCGCTCATTACGTCCATTAAGGTAAGAGTGTTTCCCTCGCTGTCTACGTCGAGCGGGTCATTTATAAAAACCGTTCCTTGGTTCTTTTTACAGCGGCGAAAGTGCATTAGTATCTCATTTTCTATACACCGCGAGGCATAGGTGGAAAAGCGGATATTCTTGTCGCTTTTAAATGAATCCACCGCTTTAATTAAGCCTATCGTGCCTATGGAGATTAAATCCTCCTGCTCGCACGGGCTTGTGTTGTACTTTTTTATTATGTGAGCGACGAGCCGCAGATTGTGGTTAATAAGCCTTTCGCGGGCTTTGCGGTCACCGCCGCTTATCTGTTCAATACATTTTGCCTCGTCCTCCTTTGACAGCGGACGCGGAAAGCTGCTTCCCGAAAGGTGGAGTATAAACGCGGTGAAGTATTGGGCGAGAAAAGAAAGTAATTCAAAAAGCATAGTCTCACGCTTTCTATTATTTTTTGAGGTGAATTGTTTATGTTCGGTTTTAGCGCGCTATTATCAAGGATGAACTATATTAACCGCTGGGGGCTTATGCGAAATACCCGCTACGAAACCCTTTCGGAGCATTCGTTAGGCGTAGCAAATATTGCGCATATACTCGCGTGTGTCGCAAGATACGAGTTTAGCGCCGACGTGGAGCCTGACCGTGTAGCGTGCAGCGCTATGTACCACGACATAAGCGAGATAGTAACGGGCGACCTTCCTACTCCCGTAAAGTACAAAAATGAGCGTATTCGCCGCGAGTACAAGTCGGTGGAGCGGGAGGCGGAAAACGAGATTACCGATATGCTGCCGGATTCCATCAAGGAAGCCGTTCGCGAGAGCGTAACAGGCGAAAAGCTTAACGAACGTGAAAAGCGGATAATTAAGAGCGCTGATAAGCTTTCAGCTTTAATCAAGTGCTTGGAAGAGGAGAACAACGGCAACACGGAATTTAGAAGCGCGAAGAAGAGTACCGAGGCGGCACTTGAGGAGAATATGCTGCCAGAGGTAAAATTTTTTATTAAGAACTTCCTACCAGCGTATGAGCTGACCTTAGACGAGCTTTTAAAGAAATAGAAAAAGCCCCGACGAAAATTAAACGTCGGGGCTTAGCTTTGTATATTTTATGCGGTTTCGTTTTCTTTAAGAACAAGCGAGATGAACTCCTCAAGCTCGGCGAGAGAGGAAAGCGACAGCGCCTTTTTCCTGAGCGCCGACGCTCCGCGAAAGCCTTTTGTGAACCAAGCGGCGTGCTTTCGCAACTCCTGTATGGCGACGTGCTCGGGCTTAATTTCACATTCCGCGCGAGCGAGCGAAGAAAGCGCCTTCATCCTTTCGGAAATCCCCGCGCCTGACGGCGCGTCCGCCCCTTCGAGGGCGGCGTTTATCTCTTCAAAGATAAACGGATTTCCGAGACAGCCGCGCCCGACCATTACCGCGTCGCAGGAGGTGTAATTGAGCATTTCAAGAGCGCTTTCGGGTGAAGCTATGTCGCCGTTGCCTATTACAGGAATACTGACGCTCGCCTTCACCTCACGAATAACGTCGAGGTTAACCGAGGGTCTGTACATCTGCGCGCGGGTACGCCCGTGTATAGTTAATGCCGCCGCGCCAGCTTGTTCCAAAAGCGGCGCGAGGGTCGGCGCGGTTATTTCGTCATAGCCCGCGCGCAGCTTCACGGTAACGGGTAGGCTTACCGCTTCGTTTACGGCATTAACTATAGCGCACGCGAGCGTCGGGTCCTTCATAAGCGCGCTGCCAGAGCCGTTATTTACTATCTTCGGCGTGGGACAGCCCATATTTATATCAATAAAGTCGGGCGAAAAACGCTCTTCCACAAGCTTAGCCGCCGCCGCCATAGTTTTCGGCTCATAGCCGAAAAGCTGTATGCCAAAGGGGCGCTCGGCTTCTGAAAAGCTGAGAAGCAGAGCTGTTTTTCTGTCGCTCATAGTGAGCGCCTTAGCGCTTACCATCTCGCTTACTGTAACCGCCGCGCCGTGCGCCTTACAAAGAGCGCGGAAGGGGGAATCAGTAACGCCCGCCATCGGCGCGAGCCATACGCCCGTTATGCTTTTAAGTTCCTTTTTCACAAAATTTCTCCGCTTGTAACTGTTAAAGTTGTTTATCGGTATTGTACCATAAACGTGAGGCTTTGTGGTATACTATTATAGTCTATTTCACGACGAAAGGAAGTACGCAAGTGAAACTGCTATGTCTTGACGGAAACAGCATTTTAAACCGCGCTTTTTACGCTATAAAGCTATTAACCACGAAGGACGGTCAGTATACAAACGCCATACATGGTTTTATGAGCGTTTTTGTAAAGCTAATAGAAAAGTATCAGCCTGACGCTATAGCTGTGGCGTTTGACGAGCGGGCGAAAACCTTCCGACATAAGATGTACGACGGCTATAAGGCTACCCGTAAGGGTATGCCCGAGGAGCTTGCGAGCCAGCTTCCGATTTTAAAAGAGCTTCTTACCTTCCTCGGCTACACATACGTCTCCTGCGCGGGATACGAAGCGGACGATATTTTAGGCACCTTCGCGCGAAGCTGTAAGGAGACGGGCGATATCTGCCTTATCGCTACGGGTGACCGCGACAGCCTTCAGCTTGTCAGCGACACAACGACGGTGCTGTTAACCACCACCAAGGGCGGGCACGGCGAAACGGACGAGATTACACCCGCCGCCTTTGCGGAAAGATATAACGGCTTAAAGCCTGAGCAGTTAATTGAAATCAAAGCGCTTATGGGTGACAGCTCGGATAATATACCGGGCGTCGCGGGCGTAGGCGAAAAGACCGCGCTCGACCTTATCGCGAGGTTTTCTTCGCTGGAGGGGGTCTATGAGCATATAGAGGACGAAAGTATAAAGGCGGGCGTTCGCCAGAAGCTTGAAAACGACAAGGAGATGGCGTACCTAAGCCGAGTGCTTGCCACAATAAACGACGAGGTGCCAGTAGATACCAAACCGGAAAGCTACGTCAAAACCGCGGGAGAACCCGACAAGGCGGCGGCGCTTTTAGGCACCCTTGAAATGCACACAATGCTATCCCGCCTAAGGCTTGGTAACGCGCCGCCCGCGCCTGCCGCTATAGCCGAGGCAAAGCCGAAAAAAGAGATAAAGACAGTTGAAATATGCGACGCTGATTTTTCGGAGATAGAGAAGCTTGACCGAGTTTTCCTTATTGAGAGGGAGGGCGTCTTTTACGCCGTGCGCGACGAAAGCGCGTGGCGGCTTTCAAAGGAAACTCTCGAAAAAACGCTTACAAGTAAGCTTCCGAAGTTCTTCTATGACATAAAGCGCTTTTGGCATATTGCCTTTGACGGCGGTTATGAAATAAACAACCCTATATTCGATTTAAAGCTTGCGGCGTATCTTCTAAGTCCCGCGTCCTCTGGCTACGAGCCGCTTGCGCTTGCGGCGGAGTATTCGACGGAAAAGGGCTTCCAATGCGGTGTGGACGAGCTTCCCTATATCGAGCCGCTATGCGAAGCGACGGCGTTCTTGCTGGAAAAACAGGGTATGCGTAAGCTTCACGACGAGATTGAGCTGCCCTTCGCCCGCGTGCTTGCCGAGATGGAAACGGCAGGCTTCGAGGTGGATTCGAACGGAATAACCGAGTTCGGCAAGGAGCTTTCCGCTCTAATCGAGCAGAAGCAGAATGAAATATACGAGCTTGTCGGAAAAAAGTTCAATATCAATTCGCCGAAGCAGCTCGGCGAGGCGCTTTTCGTTGATTTAAAGTTGCCAGCGCTAAAGATGAACAAGAGCGGCTACGCCACCGACGCGGAAACCCTCGACAAGCTGAGCGGGGAGCATCCCGTAATAAACAAAATTCTTAATTACCGCACCTATCAAAAGCTAAACTCCACCTACGTAGAGGGGCTTTTGAAGGCGGTGGATAAGAGCGGGCGCATACACACCGAGTTTATGCAGACCGAGACAAGAACGGGCAGAATAAGCTCACGCGAGCCTAATCTTCAGAATATCCCCGTTCGCACAGAGCTCGGCAGCCGCTTTAGAAAATATTTCGTAGCGCCAAAGGACAGGGTGCTTTGCGACGCTGACTATAGTCAAATAGAGCTTCGCGTTCTCGCGAGCATTAGCGATGACAAGCTTATGAGTGCGGCGTTTTTGGAAGAGCGCGATATTCACACCGAAACCGCGAGCGAAATCTTTAAGGTTCCGCGCGAGAAGGTGACGGGAGAGCTGCGCCGCCGCGCAAAGGCGGTTAACTTCGGCATTGTTTATGGAATAGGCGCCTTCTCGCTCGCAAAGGACGTTGGCGTAAGCGTGAAAGAAGCGAAACAGTATATCGACGATTATCTCGCCACCTATTCCGGCGTTGCGGATTATCTTAAAAAGACGGTGGAGAAAGCGGGCAAGGACGGCTTCGTCACCACCGCCTATGGAAGACGGCGTATGCTGCCCGAGCTTATGAGCTCAAATAAACAGCTGCAAGCGCTCGGCAAGCGGCTCGCTATGAATACTCCCATTCAGGGTACTGCCGCGGATATTATTAAAATCGCTATGATTAAGGTAAGCGAGCGGCTTCGCGCAGAGAAGCTGGACGCGCGCCTCGTTTTGCAGGTGCACGATGAGCTTATTATAGAAGCCTCAAAAAAGGACGCGGAAAAAGCGTCGCTCGCTCTTAAAGAGGAGATGGAGAAGGCGGCGAACCTTCGTACCCCCCTTGCCGTAGACGTAGGAACGGGCAAAACATGGTACGAGGCAAAGCTATGATTTCGGTGCGTTTTGCAGAAGAAGGCGACATAACCGCAATAGCGGCGATAGAAAAAGAGGTCGCCGATACTCCGTGGAGCGAAGAGCAGTTCCGTACGGAGCTGACCCTTTCGCACGCAAGGCTTCTTGTCGCGGAAGACGCTGAAATTGTCGGTTTCCTCGATATGCATATAGCTTCGGGCGACGCTCATATTAACGAGCTCGGCGTTGCGCGCTCACGTCAAAAAAGCGGTGTCGGTACGGCACTTACTGAGCGGGCTGTAGAGCTTGCGAACGAGGAAGGCTGTTTTGTTATCTCGCTTGAGGTACGCGAAAGCAACAGCAAGGCAATAAGGCTCTATGAACGCTGCGGTCTTCGCGCAATAGGCAGAAGAAAGAGATTTTATTCGGAGCCCCTTGAGGACGCTCTAATTATGTTAAAGGAACTATAAATAAAATGTGGGTTTTATTCTCTGTACTTACGGTGCTTCTCTGGGGCACCTCCGACGTTATCTTCAAAAGCGTTTCCGACAAGGGAACGGTAAACGACCTTCAGCTATTGGGTCTTAACGGAACGGTGTATGGCGTAGCCTGCCTTATCTATTGGGCGATAATCGGCGAGCAGTTCACCCTTCAAAGCTTAATTAAGTACCTTCCTATCGCGGCGCTTTATATCGCGTCAATGCTTTTTTACTACAAGATGCTTCCGCATATCAAGATTTCCATAGCGTCGCCTATCGCCAATTCCTCTTGCGTACTAACGACAATTCTTTGTATTGTCGTACTCGGTCAAACAGTCACGGCATTACAGGCGGTAGCTATACTTCTTATTGTTTCAGCAATTATAATTCTTTCGCTTGACCGCGAGCCGAAGCAGGAGAAGGGCTTAAAAACTAAAGACTACCTTTTTGGAATAGGCTGCGCTATGATATACTTCGCCTTTGACGGAGTCGCGTCCTTCCTTGACGACTATATGCTTGACGAGACACTTTCGGAAAGCGACGTTATTATCGCCTACGGAGTCTGCTATCTCGTTGTTGGCATAATCGCGCTCACCATTGCCGCAGCGAAGGCGGGTAAAGAGGGTAAGAAGCTGGATTTTGGCTTTGTAAAATCTCCGAAAACCCTCGCGGGCTGTCTCATAGAGACGAGCGGGCAGTTCACATACGTCTATGCCTACGCCGCGGGTGACGCCGCCATAGCCTCGCCCTTTATCGCGTCCTTCGCTATGGTTTCGGTTATACTCTCGCGAATATTCCTAAAAGAAAAGCTTAGTCTTAAGCAGTATATCCTTGTATTTATGATGCTTGCGGGAATGTTCATTCTCGCTATAGAGTAGGTGAACTTATGCTTATTCTCGGAATTGAAAGCTCCTGCGACGAAACCTCGGCGGCGGTTGTGCGCGACGGGCGAGAGGTTCTTTCCTGCGCCGTTTCCTCACAGATAGCCGAGCACCGCCTATACGGCGGGGTAGTGCCCGAAATCGCCTCAAGGCGGCATATAGAGAATATCGGCGGCGTTACAGAAAAGGCGCTCGCGGACGCGGGACTCGTCCTTTCGGAAATTGACGCGGTGGCGGTGACCTACGCCCCCGGGCTTATAGGCGCGCTTTTGTGCGGCGTTAGCTTCGCTAAGGGCTTAAGCTATGCCGCAGGCAAGCCGCTTATTCCGACCCACCACCTAAGGGGTCATATCGCGGCGCTCTACCTTTCAAACGGGGAGCTAAAGCCCCCCTTCGTATCTCTCGTGGTATCGGGCGGTCACAGTCATCTTGTAAAGGTCGAGAATTACACCAAGTTTACCGTTATCGGTCGCGCGGTGGACGACGCGGCGGGCGAGGCGTTCGACAAGGTCGCGCGCACCCTCGGGCTTCCGTACCCGGGCGGACCCGAGATATCGCGCCTTGCGAAGAGCGGCGACCCGAAGGCGTACCCCCTTCCCACGCCGCATACCGAGCACGAATACGACGTCAGCTTTTCAGGGCTTAAAACGGCGGTAATAAACATAGTAAATACCGCGAAGATGAAGGGCGAGGAGATAAACAAGGAAAACCTCGCGGCGGCGTTTGAAAGCAAAGTTGTTGATATACTTACTAAGCGGCTAATACATTGCGCAAAACAAGAAGGGCTTTCGGCTTCTATCTGTGGCGGCGTTTCTATAAACGGCGCGCTTCAGCTGCGAGCGCGGGAGCTTTGCGAAGAAGAGGGGATAAAGCTTTACCTTCCGAAGAAGGAGTACTGCGGCGACAACGCCGCTATGATAGCTTCGGCTGGATATTTTGAATACCTCGACGGGCGGCGCGCGGGGCTTGACCAGAACGCCTACGCGACAATGGATATATAAACAGCCAATCAATTACGTCCAACTTTGTTAATTTGTATACAAAGTAACGAAAAAGACCTTTTCTCTTGAAAAGGTCTTTCAATTTGGGGTATAATGTATGAGGTGGAAATTGGCTACAAAAGCTTAATTTTTATATTTTATTTAACCGAAAGGGGAAACAATATGACCACAAACAAGCAGGTTCTCAAGTGGGTTGACGAGTGCACAAAGCTCGTTAAGCCGGAAAAGGTTATGTGGATTGACGGAAGCGACGAACAGCTTGAGGCTCTTCGTGCCGAGGCTATGGGCACAGGCGAGCTTATTAAGCTTAACGAAAAAGAGCTTCCCGGCTGCTACCTTCACAGAAGCGCGATTAACGACGTCGCTCGCGTAGAGGGCAGAACCTTTATCTGCACCAAGGACAAGGAAAACGCGGGTCCCACCAACAACTGGATGGACACCGACGAGGCTTACGCAAAGCTTTCCGAAATCTTTGACGGCTGCATGAAGGGCCGCACAATGTATATCATACCCTATTCCATGGGTCCGATAGGCTCCGAGTTCTCTAAGATTGGTATTGAAATTACCGACTCTATCTATGTTGTTGTCAGCATGGACATTATGACGAGAATGGGCAAGGAAGCTCTCGACGCGCTGGGCGATTCAAACGATTTCGTTCGCGGTCTTCACTCCAAAGCGGAGCTCGACGAGGAGAAGAGATACATCTGCCATTTCCCGGACGACAACGCTATTTGGTCAGTTAACTCCGGCTACGGCGGAAACGTGCTTCTCGGTAAAAAGTGCTTCGCGCTTCGTATCGCCTCTAATCAGGGACGTCGCGAGGGCTGGATGGCTGAGCATATGCTTATCCTCGGAATTGAAGCCCCCAACGGTGAAATTAACTATATTACCGCCGCTTTCCCCTCTGCTTGCGGCAAGACCAACCTCGCAATGCTTATTCCTCCCGAGGTTTACGCAAAGCAGGGTTATAAAGTTTGGACTGTCGGCGACGATATCGCTTGGCTGCGCATAGGCAAGGACGGACGTCTTTGGGCAATTAACCCCGAAAACGGCTTCTTCGGCGTTGCGCCCGGCACAAACGCTCACTCCAACTACAACGCGCTTGCTTCCACGAAGAAGAACGCTATCTTTACAAACGTAGTCGAAAATCTCGACAACGAAACCGTTTGGTGGGAGGGTCTCGACAAGAACCCGCCCAAGAACAGCCTCAACTGGAAGGGCGAGGTCTGGAACGGCGATACCGAGGGTAAGGGCAAGGGTGCTCATCCCAACAGCCGCTTCACAGCTCCCGCTATCAACTGCCCGTGCATCAGCTC
>CAYWJF010000019.1:0-29662 GCA_964458545.1 uncultured Oscillospiraceae bacterium
ACAAAACCCTTACCGACGCGGGGCTTATATGGGACGAGGGACCCGATAAGGGCGGAGACTACGGTCCGTATGTTCAAAGCGAGCGTATGGGGATATACCTTGAATACGCGCGTGAGCTTGTTGAAAAGGGCGGCGCTTACTACTGCTTCTGTACAAAGGAGGAGCTGGACGCGCGCTTAAAGCACGAGGAATTTGAAGAAGAGGTCACCCGTTACGACGGCTTCTGCCGTGATATTCCGCTTGCGGAAGCGCTCAAGCGTGTAGAAATGGGCGAGCCTTATGTTATACGCCAAAAGATGCCGCGAGACGGCGAGACAAGGTTTGACGACCTCGTTTACGGCGAAATTACCGTGGACAACAGCGAGCTTGAGGACCAGATTTTAATAAAAACCGACGGTATGCCCACCTATAACTTCGCAAACGTCGTGGACGACCACATTATGGGTATTACTCACGTTGTGCGCGGAAACGAGTACCTTTCGAGCACGCCGAAGTACAACCTTCTTTACGAGGGCTTCGGTTGGGAGAAGCCCGCGTATATCCACTGCGCTCCCGTTATGAAGGACGAGACGCACAAGCTCAGCAAGCGCAACGGTGACGCTTCCTATCAGGATTTAGTTGCGAAGGGCTATCTGCCCGAGGCGATAATTAACTATCTCGCGTTGCTCGGTTGGGCACCGAAGGGCGAAAAGGAGCTATATACTCTTGCGGAGCTGACCGAGGAGTTCGATGTTTCGGGCATAAGCAAAAGCCCCGCTATCTTCGACAGCGAAAAGCTAAAGTTCATAAACGCGGAATATATCCGCGCCTTACCACACGATATATACAAAGAGCATGCTATGCCGTTTATTCAACAAGCGGTAAAGCGCACGGACGTTGACTTCGATATAATCTGCGACGCTTTACAGCCCCGCACCGAGTTTTTCGGCGATATTCCCGAAAGGCTTACCTTTATCGACGAGCTGCCCGAATACGACAATTCACTTTATGAGCACAAGAAGATGAAGACAGACGCCGCGACCTCTAAGGAGGCTCTGACGGAGATGCTGCCCGTGCTTGAGGGGATAAAGGACTTTACCCTTGAAAACATTCACGCCGAGCTCTTTAAGTTGATAGAAGCGAAGGGCGTGAAGAACGGCTATATGCTCTGGCCGCTTCGCGTGGCACTTTCGGGCGTACCCGTTTCCCCGGGCGGCGGCATAGAGCTTGCCGCCATACTCGGCAAGGACGAAACCATTACGCGCGTAAAAAAAGGTCTCGCGCAGCTATAAAGGAGAGAAAGAATGAACGACAAAAAAGCGCCTAATATAGGAAAAGGCGTTCTACTCATAGCGGCTGATATCCTGTTAATCGCTTTCTTCGTAATGATAGCAATAAGAGTATATACTGGCGGCGGCGGTATAGGCGGGCTGCTCTTCACGGCGCTCGTCGGGTTTCTTGTTTCCTTCGGCTTGGGTTTCGCGGCGGTACAGAGCCTTGTGGTTAAGAAGACCGACGAGGAGCTTCACGAGGAGAATCTTCGCAGGTACGGCGTAGACGACGATTACGAAGAGGACGAGAATATCGCGGAAGACCTTGAATGTGAGGAGACGGAAATAACAGATGAGATTTAGCGGAAACAAAACGCCGAATTGGTTGAGAGTAATCGTCTTTGCTTTAGGTATGGTATTTATGGTTCAGGCGCTTATTAAAGATATTAAACTCAAAGAATATTCAAGCATGGCTGTTATAATAGCGATGATTGGATTGTGGGGATACGGGCTTGTAAACATAATCAGAGAAATAGTTTATGATTATAAGCAAAAAAAGTTGTATGAGGATAAGGACAGGCTTAAGGGTCGCGCGTGGGACAGAAGCGCGCGAAACTTCCATGTCTATTCCTCCGACCTCGCAGAGAGTCGGTTTTGTCCCTACTGCGGCGCGGCGGCGGAGCAGGATTTCGATTACTGCAACGTCTGCGGAAAGCCCTTTCCCGAAAAGTAAGCAGACAAAGCGCAGAGGCAAAACTTCTGCGCTATTTGTTTAAACTGATACAAGTTATACTAATAGTATAAAGATTAAATAATTGTCTCTGGAAGTTGCTCGCTCGTTGTTTCGACAAGACCTAAACGCTCGTCGATAAGCTCGAAGGTAAAGCCACTTGATTTCGCCTCGGCTAAAAAGTCGTCCATAATGGCGGCGTTTGTCGAGGAGACGGCGTGAAGTAGGAAGATACCGCCGTCGTGAAGGTTGTCGGTCAGCTTAGTGAGCGACGAGGCGGGGTCGGGCTGGCTATCGGTTAACCAGTCCTTATATGCGAAGCTCCAGAAAATACTTTTATAGCCAAGCTTGTTTACAAGGTCGAGTGTATGCTCGGAGTATTCTCCCATAGGAAAGCGAAAGAGGGTCATAGTGTAGCCGAACTCCTTTTCTATCCTATCATGGAGCGTCATAAGCTCGTCGCGAGCGCGTGAGTCGCTAATCTGCGGCATTGAGGGGTGGCGGTCGGTGTGGTTCGCGAGAGTGTGCCCCTCGTCGATTATTCGCCGAATTATTTCAGGCGCTTCGTTGACGTAATCTGAGGTAATAAAAAAGGTCGCCTTTACTCCCGCGGCTTTAAGGGAATCGAGTATTTTCGGGGTGTAGCCGTTCTCGTAGCCGAGGTCAAAGGTAAGATAAAGCTTGCCCGTGTCCTCGGGGAAGATAAAGTAAGCGCCGAGCTCTTCGTACTTCGCTTGCATAGAAACGCTGTCTACCGTTTGGTTCTTGTCGTTCTTGTTTGTGCCCGGTCCCCAGCCGACCTTCGAGCGGGAAAAAACCTCTACCGGAATATCGTCCGCGCCGCCTATCGCGCCCTCGGCGGTTTCGTTTTCTTCGCCTAAATCGGGCAAAACCTCGGGCGCTGGATTTGTCGCACCGCCACCGTCGGGAGTAGCGGGTTCGTTGTCTCTTGCCGAGGAGGAGAGCGCTATCGCCGCGATAATAAGCAGCAGCGCCGCCGCAGTAAGAATTATCACATAAACCGTTCGTTCCTTCACAATAAAAACTCCTTCGAAAAATGCTTTTACGTTAGCATTTCCCGAAGGAGCCGTTTTTATTACTTAACCTTCTTCTATAAATACCGAAACCCGCGCTGGGGCGCATATAGCGTACTCGTTTTCGTTGCTTATAAGCCCAAAATGCTCGCAGGTGAGGTCGGGGCACTGGGAATTTATGAAGTGAATTTTTCCGTCCTTTACTTCAAGGGTTACAGGGAGGTCCGCGTCTATGTGGTAAACGGCATCGCGCGTAAGGTCAATAGTGTTAACCACCTCGTCGCCGTACATAACCACAGCGCGCATTCCGTCAGTTTTCGGCAGAAACAAAACTAAGGCGAGCGCGATAAGAAGCACCGCCGCTATAATTAAAATATCGGTTCTTTTAAAGAGCTTTTCTTTCATAAAGCTATAATAGCACAAATCTCCTCGCGGTTGTATCGAAAAAGCAAAAGTGATATTATTTATATACTTTAACGGCAAGACGCAGACGTTTTTCGCCGAAAATTCAGCCGTGGTTATATCTATAAAGAAAGGTCATACGAATGAAGGACATAAAAGAGTTTATAAAAGAAAACGAAGAGAACATAAAGCGCGATATAAAACGACTTGTAGACATAAAGAGTGTAGCCGATACGCCTACGGCGAACGCGCCTAACGGTGAGGGTGTAAGAAAAGCCCAGAAGGCGGCGGAGGAGTTGCTCAAAAGTATCGGTTTAGAGGTCACCGACCTTGACGGGCGCGTGGGCTTCGGGCACTATGGAAGCAAGGAAAAATTCTTAGGCATAATCGCGCACCTCGACGTTGTACCAGAGGGTAACGGCTGGCAGAGCGACCCGTTCTGCTGCACCGAGCGGGAGGGCTACCTTGTCGGGCGCGGAACAATAGACGACAAGGGCGCGTTTGTGCTGAGCGCCTACGCGGTAAAGTATTTAATAGAAAACGACATACCGCTCAAGTACGGAATAAGAATGATTATAGGGCTTGACGAAGAGACGGGAATGAGCGACATAGGCTACTACCGTGAGCGGGAGAAGATGCCAGTCTTCACCTTTACGCCCGACGCTGGCTTCCCCGTTGGGCACGGAGAAAAGGGAATATATTCCGCCGACCTACTGTCGCCTGTTATAAAGGGCGGGAATATCGCCGAGCTTGCGGGCGGCGTCGCGAGCAACGTCGTAGCGGACTACACCTACGCGGTGATAAGGAACGCGAGCCTTTCGGCGCTAAAAGAGGCGGCGAAGGACAAGGCATATATAACCATAACGGAAGAGGGAAAAGATATCCGCGTAGAGGCGCGTGGAAAGGCGGGGCACGCTGGCGAGCCGCACGAGGCGGTGAACTCGAACTTCTTAATTATGAAGTTCCTTTTGGAGGCAGGTGCGCTATCCGAGGACGAGCGCGAGGCGGCGGAGTTTATCGTTGCCGCTACTGACAACTACGACGGCGACGTTTTCGGTATAGCCTGCGACGACGGAGTTTTTTCGCCACTCTCAATTATCGGCGGAATGCTTAGTCTTGAAAGAGGACGGCTATGTCTGAATGTGAACTGCCGTTACCCCACCGCGATAACGGGCGCGGAGCTTGAGGGAAAGATAAACAGCACAGCGGAAAGCTACGGCTTCACCGTGAAGAATGTCTCAAACAGCGAACCGTTCTACCTCGACCCCGAAAGCAACGCCGCCGTGGGTATTATGTGCGGGATATATAACGAGGTAACGGGAAGCGACGAGAAGCCTATAGTAATGTCGGGCGGCACCTACGCGCGGCATATTGAAAACGCCGTCTCCTACGGAATAGAGTACCCCGACCAAGTGGACCCCGAATGGGTGGGCGGCTGTCATATGAAGAACGAGGCGCTTAAAATCAGCCGCGCGCTCGAAAGCTGCGAGATATTCATTAAAACGCTGATGAGACTGCAGGAAGTGAAATTCTAAAACTAAGAGCCCGCTCAAAAGAGCGGGCTCAAATATTTTTAAATGTTATTTACTATTCGTACGTCGGAAATTCCCTATTTGCGTATCCCGCGGGCGATATGACGGGCTTGCCGTTCGCGTCCAGAAGGACGGTCAGTCCGCCCGCGTAGCCGTCGGCGTGAAAGAAGTAGTTTACGCCCGTTTGGGTGTCCACCCAAATCTCGTTTCTTCCCACGAAGCCGTTGCCTTCGCCTGTTAGTCTCACAAAACGCTTATCGCTCATTGTCTATTCCTCCCATTTCTTTGCGCGCTCTACCGCGCGGTCAAAGTTTTTGCAGAGCGCTTCGCGCTCGTCTTCGTTTATTTCGGGTACAAACCGCGCGTCGAGTGACCACGAGTCCTTTATCTCGTCCGCGCTCTTCCATACGCCTACGGCGAGCCCCGCGAGAAGCGCCGCGCCGAGCGCTGTGGTTTCAACGGTTTTGGGACGGACAATCTCCGCGCCAGTAATGTTCGATTGGAACTGCATAAGGAAGTTGTTCGCCGAAGCGCCGCCGTCCACCTTAAGCTCATGTATCTTGCGCCCCGTGTCGCGTTCCATCGCCTTTATAACGGCGTTGGACTGGAACGCTATAGACTCAAGCGCCGCGCGGATAATGTGGTTGCGGTTAGCTCCGCGGGTCAGCCCTACCATAACGCCGCGCGCGTACATGTCCCAGTAGGGTGCGCCGAGCCCTGTAAAGGCTGGCACAAGATAGACGCCCGCGGTGTCCTTTACCTTTCTCGCGAAGTATTCGGTGTCCGCCGCCTCGCGAATAAGCCCCAATTCGTCGCGCAGCCATTGAATAACCGCGCCGCCGACAAAGACGCTGCCCTCAAGCGCGTAGTTAACCTGCTCGTCCTTTCGGCTTGCCGCAATAGTGGAAAGAAGCCCGCTGCTTGAATAGCAGCAGTCCTTACCCGTATGCATAAGAAGGAAGCAACCCGTGCCGTAGGTGTTCTTTATGTCGCCGCCCTCAAAGCAGGTCTGCCCGAAGAGCGCCGCTTGCTGGTCGCCCGCTATGCCCGATATTGGTATCTCGGTGCCCGCTACATTGAAGTAGCCGTATATTTCGCTGCTTGAGCGCACCTCGGGGAGCATACTCATAGGTATCTCCAGCTCGTCGCAGAGCTTTTTGTCCCAGCAGAGCTTTTTTATATTGTAAAGCATTGTGCGCGAGGCATTGGTGTAGTCGGTGACGTGTACCGCGCCGCCCGTCAGCTTATAGACGAGCCATGTGTCCACCGTACCGCACATTAACTCGCCCTTTTCCGCCTTTTCGCGCGCGCCCTCTACGTTGTCGAGTATCCATTTTATCTTCGTGCCCGAAAAATAGGCGTCAATAATGAGCCCCGTGTTTTCTTTTATATACTTTTCAAGCCCGCGCTCGCGAAGCTGCTCGCATATTTCAGCCGTGCGGCGGCATTGCCATACTATCGCGTTATAAATAGGTCTTCCCGTGGCGCGTTCCCACACAATGACGGTTTCACGCTGGTTAGTTATACCGAGCGCCGCAATATCCTTCACGTCTATGTCGCTTCTGGCAATTACCTCGTTTATTACGCCGAACTGGCTCGAGTAAATCTCCATAGCGTCGTGCTCGACCCAGCCCTCCTTGGGGTAGTATTGGGTAAACTCGCGCTGCGCCTTTCCTACGATATTCTGGTGCTCGTCAAAGATTATCGCGCGGGAGCTGGTCGTTCCTTGGTCAGCTGCAATTATATATTTTGGCATAAACCCACTTCCTTACTTAAACGGTCTATCTATAATAGGTATTTTATCACACAGCGGCTTTCTTTTGTATTGACAAAGTAATTAAAAAAGCCGTTCGTTTCTAATAATGTTGACAAAAGAAGGAGAGCTTACAGCAACATAAACAAATAATTTAGTAAAAGTTTTACCCGCGAGCACAGCCCGGCGAGGGCGTGGCGTTCTTTTAAAACACGCTGTTTTGTAGTATAATATCTACACATAAAACAGTAAAGGAAGCAAAGTATGAAAGACGTTGCTGTTATCGGAGCGGGAATATGCGGCGCGGCAGTCGCGTATTATCTTGCGCAATATGACCTTGACGTTTGCGTAATAGAGGCGAAGGACGACGTGGCGAAGGGCACAACGCGCGCGAACAGCGCCATTATCCACGCGGGCTACGACCCAGAGCCCGAAACGCTTATGGCGAAATCAAACGTGCGCGGCAATAAGCTTGCGGGGGAGATATGCGAGCGGCTTGGCGTGCATTTTAAAAGGATAGGCTCACTCGTCGTCGCTTTTTCAGACGAGGATAAAAAGACGATAGAAACACTTTACGAGCGCGGCATAAAGAGCGGCGTTCCCGATATGAAGCTTCTTTCAAAGGAAGAGCTTCTTTTAATGGAGCCGAACCTCAGCAAGGAGGCCGTTGGCGCGCTTTTCGCGCCGAGCGCGGCGATAGTAAACCCGTGGCAGTACTGTATAGCTATGTGCAACTTCGCCTATAAAAACGGCACGGAGTTTTTCTTTAACAGTCCCGTTACGAAGATAGAAAAAATCGACGGCGGCTACAGGGTTAAGGCTGGCGAAAACACCGTCGAAGCAAGGTATATTGTAAATGCCGCTGGGCTTCACTGCGACGAAATCAACCGTCTTGTCGGCGGAAACGAATTTACCGTCAAGCCCGTTCGCGGGGAATACTACCTGCTTGATAAATCACAGGGCACGCTTGTAAACCATGTGGTTTTCCAGTGTCCCTCAAAGGTCGGCAAGGGCGTGCTGGTTGCGCCGACGGTGCACGGCAACCTAATAGTCGGTCCTAACGCCGAGGAAATAGCCGACCGCGACGACGTGGCAACCACCCTGTCGGGTCAGGACGCCGTGCGCTCGCTTGCGGTTAAGAGCTGTCCTACCGTTTCTTTTAGAGACAACATAAGGAACTTCGCGGGCAACCGTTGCTATATCGAAAGCAACGATTTCGTCGTGGAGGAGAGTAAAACCGCTAAGGGCTTCGTGAATATGGCGGGAATAAAGTCTCCGGGACTCTCCGCCGCGCCCGCGCTCGCTGAAAGGGTTGTAGATATTCTAAAGGACTCGGGGCTTTCGCTAAACGCGAAAAAAGAGATTAAAGAATATGAATACCCAACGCTGCTTCGCGACCTTACAGGCAAGGAGCAAGGGGAAAGAATAGCCAAAGACCCGCTTTTTGCTCGGGTAATATGCCGCTGCGAGACAATAACAGAGGGCGATATTGTCTCCGCTCTTCGCGACGGCTTTACGCCGCCGACCGTAAGCGCGGTTAAGCGCCGTTGCAACGCGGGAATGGGGCGGTGTCAGGGCGGCTTCTGCTCAATCAAGGTGCACGAGATTATCGCGCGAGAACGCGGAATTGCGCCCGAAGAGGTGACCCTCGACGGAGGAAACAGCTTCATTGTCACGGGCGACACGAAGGAGGCGGGGACGGTATGAATTACGAGCTTGTTGTAATAGGCGCGGGTCCTGCGGGTCTTGCCGCGGCATACAGCGTCGCAAAAGAGGGCGTTAAGAAGATACTTGTTATTGAGCGCGACCTCGAGGCGGGTGGAATACTAAACCAATGCATTCATAACGGCTTCGGGCTTCACCGCTTTAAGGAAGAACTCACAGGACCGGAGTACGCGGGAAGATATATTGCGCTGACGGGCGAAACGAGCGCGGAGATAATGCTGGACACAATGGTGCTTTCAATTGACGGCACCAATGTCACCGCTATAAACAAAACGAACGGCTTTATGCGAATAGAAGCGAAGGCGGTGTTACTCGCTATGGGTTGCCGCGAGAGAACGCGCGGAGCTATCTCAATTCCCGGCACGCGACCCGCGGGCGTGTTCACGGCGGGCTGCGCGCAAAGGTATGTTAATATTGAGGGCAAGCAGGTCGGCAAGCGGGTGGTTATCTTGGGCTCGGGCGATATCGGGCTTATTATGGCGCGCCGAATGACCCTTGAGGGCGCGAAGGTACTTGCCTGCGTCGAGCTTATGCCCTATTCGGGCGGGCTTTCAAGGAATATAGCGCAATGCCTTAACGACTACGATATTCCGCTATACCTTTCCCACACAATAACCGATATTCGTGGAAGCGAGCGGGTGGAGGGAGTTACCGTCTGCAAGGTGGACGAGAACCGCCGCCCGATAGCAGGCACCAAGATGGAATTCGACTGCGACACTCTGCTTTTGTCCGTCGGGCTTATCCCCGAAACAGAGCTTGCGAAGAACGGCGGCATTGAAATAGACCGCCGAACGAACGGACCCGTTGTATTTGAGAATATGGAGACCTCACAGAAGGGCGTTTTTGCCTGCGGAAACGTTGTGCACGTTCACGACCTCGTCGATTACGTTTCGGCGGAGGGCGAGCGCGCGGGCAAGGCGGCGGCGAGGTTTATCGGCGGCAAGGATTCCTTTGAGAAGCCCTTTACCGTCACAAACGGCGAGCACGTCAATTACACCGTGCCGCAGAGGATACGCCCCGATAACGTAGAGGGCTTTGTTGAAATCTTCTACCGCGTAAACGCGATAATGAGAAAAGCCGAAGTTATTATTACTGCGGCGGACGGCACCGAGCTTGTGAAGAAGCCGCGCGAATATATGGCGCCGGGCGAAATGGAGAAGATTATCGTCGCGAAGAAGCAGTTACAAGGCGACATAACCGTTTCGGTAAGGGAGGTAACTGAGTAATGGCAAGAGAGCTTGTATGTATCGTTTGCCCCGCGGGCTGCCACATTAAGGTGGAGGACGACGGGAAGATAAGCGGCTACACCTGCGAAAACGGATTAAACTACGCCACTAACGAGATTACCGCGCCGAAAAGGGTGATAACCTCGACGGTAAAGATAGACGGCGCGTTGCATAGGCGTTTGCCCGTAAAGACAAATGGCGCGATACTAAAGAAGGATATCTTTGAAGCTATGAAGCTGCTCGACGGCATAACAGTTAAATCGCCAGTCAACTGCGGCGACGTAATAGTAAAGGACGTTTTGGGGAGCGGCATAGACTTCGTAGCGTCAAGAAAGCTATAAATAAAGACCTCTCGGCACAGCCGAAACAATTTTTCTCAATAACAAAGACCTCTTTGCACAGTCGAAATAGATTTTCGATTTCAAGAAAAGCTCGCCTTGCGAGTTTTTCCCAATAACAAAGACCTCTCGGCATAGCCGAGAGGTCTTTGTTTATGTTTAGTCTGAGTAAACCACCGATTCAGTATAAAACTCGTTCTGGTATATATCCGTGATGGTGTACCAGATTAGCGCGTCGTAAACGCTGTCCACCTCGCTGTAGGAAACCTCAAGCGGCGCTTCTGTCATTACTATCGGGTCATAGAGTGTAACAAAATCGAAATCGTCGAAATCGTAGTTGTTGTAGTAGTAGAAGTAGGCTTGTATTTCCGCTCCGACGGGGATAGGTATAATGCCCTTGTTCGCAACTCCCTCGGCGTCGTAGTAGGGGCGGTAGCCCGCAACGTAGCCCGTGGGGTTGTTGTTGTCCCAGTAGATAATAAGCTCGCAATATTCGCCGTTTAGGGTTATCAGCACGCTTCCGTAGGTATACCAGTCGTTGTCACCGTTGTCGTATTCGTATTCGGTGAAGAAGGGAACAATCTGTCCGTTTACCGCGACCCACGTATAATCGAACTCTACTATAAGGTTGCCGTTGTCGTCGCAGCTCCATACATTGTCGGTGCCGAGGTCTATGTAGCCCTCGCCGTCGTCAAGCAGCGCTTCAAGGGTAATTGAGGTAAGGTTATTCCACTGCTCGTCGGAAAGCTCTAATACAAAGTCGCCGTTGCCGTTTTCGTTAATAACAAGCTCTTCATATTCGCTCGCGTCGTAGCTGTCCTCGGTCTCCTGCTCGGCTATAACTTCGCTGTCATACCAATCGTAATCGGACGCTGCCTCTTGGTTTATGTTGCCCGACATCATTGCGTTTAGGAATAGGTCGAAGAAGCTGGTGTATTCGTCGCCTATACCTATTGAACGCTGAAGGTCGGAAACATAGTTGTAATACTCGTAGTTGGTGTAGGGATAGTACATAGCAAGACCGTGGCTTCCGCGCATATTGTCGGTCTGGTTGCGGTATTTGACGGCGCTCTTTACCGCCGCAATAAGCTCGTCCGCGTTCTCTACGGGCAAACGGTAGGCGAGGTCGGCGACATCAACCTGCTGATACTCGCCCTCGCCGTAGCCTCTCGCGTCGTTGCGCGCGCGGGAAACGACGTTGTAGTTGTAGTTGTTAAGCTCCGCTTTTGAATCATCGAGGAAGCCGCAGAGCATATCGTAGGTATATGGTATCTCGCGAAGGTCAACTATCGCGAGGGTCGCCTCCGACTCGTAATCAAGCGCGGAGCAGTTGCTAACGAAATCGTCTATAAGCGTCTTCGCTACGGTGACGGTGTCTATACTTGGGTTAGCGCTAAGCTCGGTGAGCCAGTTTGTGTAAAACCAGCCGCAGCCCGGCTCGGTCTCCTCGCTCGCTATTAGGTAGTCGGCGTGGTTCTCCATAAGGTACGCTACCTCTACGGTGGACATAAGGCAAGCGTCAAAGCCGACGAAATCGAACTTAACGGGGCTGGAAGAAAGGGCGTTGTCAAGCTCGTGAATATCCATAGCTTCGTTCGGATAGTTCTCGTCATAGCCGTAGCCCCACATAGTTCCGCCGCCGTGGTCCCAAAGTATTAAACAGTACCTGTCCGCGGGGTAAGCTGCCGCCGAATAACTGATAAATTCGCTAAGGGTTTCGGGCGCGGTCATATTGCGCTGCCCTATGTCGTCGAGTAGGACAAAGCCGTCGTCCTGTAGTAGCCAGCGCTCGCAGGTGCCATTGGTCATCAGGTCGTTGTTCCAATAGGAGGTACCGCCCGTTTGAATAACGACGTTGGCGCCGCTTCCGATAACCGCGTCCTCCATCTCTGAAAGGTCGCTCGTCGCGAAGCCGCCGTTGGATTCAAGGTCGCTTGCGAGCATATAAATCATTACCGTTACGCTCTTCGCGTTCGCGGTGTCGGTGTACTTTTCACGAAGCCCCGAGATTGAAACAGGCTCGCCAGAAACGCCGCCGAGGGCGTAGTCGTAATTAATAGAATAGTTAAGTCCGCTCGCGTAGCCGTTCTGGCTCGCGTTATAGCCGCCGAACTCGCTTCCGCCGAAACGGTCGCCCAGCATATTTACCGCAAAGGCGATAATAAGAGCGAGAACTACAACTATTCCGCCAATAATAAGCGCCCATTTAAGGCAGCCGCCTTTTTTCTTTACGGGATACTGCGGGTACTGTCCGTAAGGGTTAGCCTGTGGCGCGCCGCCGTAGGGATTGTTAAGCGTCTGCGGGGCGTTTGCGCCGCTGTAATAGACAGGCGCACTTCCCGAAGCTGAGCTCTTTTCGGTGCTGCTTCCGCACATATTGCAAAACTTTGTGCCGTCGGGAAGGCTTGCGCCGCATTTGTTGCAATACATTGATGTCCTTCTTTCATATTTATATATGTAAGAATTATACCAAAACGGTGAAAAATAGCAAATAAAAAAGAACGGCGTCGAAACGCCGTTCTTTGTGCAGTTTGTGTATTTTTTTCGAAACGCGCTTACATTGTTACGAGGATGAACTTCGCAACGAAGAGAGCGGCGATGATGGTTACCATGATGTCCTTCTTCGTGAACTTGCCGGTGAATACGGTGATAAGAACATAGGCGATAGCGCCAATGCCGATACCATTCGCGATAGAGTAGGTGAGCGGCATCATGATAAGAGCGAGGAAGGCGGGAACGGCGGAACGAATGTCCGTCATGTCTACCTTACCGAAGTTCTTAAGCATAAGTACGCCGACATAGATAAGAGCCGGAGCCGTCGCGCAGGAGGGGATGATGCTTGCGAGAGGGCTGAGGAAGAGGCAGAGAAGCAGGCATATCGAGGTAACAAGGCTTGCAAGACCGGTGCGAGCGCCCGCGCCTACGCCGGCGGCGGACTCAACAAAGGTGGTGCAAGTAGAGGTACCAAGGACAGCGCCGCTGACTGTCGCGACGGAGTCGCAGGTCATGGACTGGTCTATTCTTATCGGGTCGCCGTTTTCGTCGAGCATGTCAGCCTCAGACGCCGTTCCGTAGAGGGTGCCGATGGTGTCGAACATATCAACGAGGCAGAAGGTGATGATAAGAACGATAGCGCCGAAGATACCGCCGGTGGCTACGCCCGTGAAGGCTTCCTTCCAAGCGGCGCCGTTAGCAAAGCCGAAGAGACCAACGGATACGAAATCCTTGAAGGACTGTCCGATGTTTCCAAGGTTGAAGCTTACGGGAGCGCCTGTGAATACATAATAAAGAATAGAAGAAGCAATGATGCCGATAATGACGTTGCCCTTAACCTTGTAATGTGCAAGGACTGCGATAATGATAAGTCCGAGGAAAGCTACGAGCGCGGGAGCAATTGCCGTCGCCCAGTCGCCGTTCTTGATATCAACTATCTGAACGAAGGTGTACTGGTTGTCCTGAATAATGCCAGCGTTCTTGAAGCCGATAAGGGCTATGAACAAACCAATGCCAGCGGGGATTGCCTTCTTGAGGCATTCAGGCATTGCCTTAGCAATGTAATTTCTTGCGCCTGTGATAGAAAGGAGCAGGAAGATGACACCAGAAATAAAGATGATTACGAGGCCCGCTTGATAACCAAGGAGGACGTCGCCGCCCGCAAAATATGTTCCCGCTACAAAGATGGTGCAGAAGAAGGAGTTAAGACCCATTCCGCAGGCCTGAGCGAACGGAAGCTTTGCGTAAAGCGCATAGAGAAGGGTGCCGATGAAAGCGACGAGAATGGAAGCGACGAATACGGCGTTCCAAATCTGTCCCATAACACCAGCGTCAGCGCCAGCCGCCACGAGCCAGCCATTCGCGCCTTCTGCCGCGACCTGATTCGGGTTGACGAAAACGATGTACGCCAGTGCGAAGAACGTTGTAAGTCCGCCGATTATCTCAGCTCTTACAGTTGAACCGCTCTCCTTGATTTTGAAGAACTTTTCCATAAATCATTATTCCTCCTATAATTATTTATAAAGCGTTTGCTTTATGGAAACTAATTTAACTCCGCCTTGCCGCGAGCGGGAAATAAAAAATGTCGAAAGGTCTGCTTTAAACGGACATAATTCGACAAAAAAGAAAGAAAAAATAAAAGGACAGCATAGAAGAATGCTGCCCGATATAACTTGAAACTGCGTGTGATAAACAAAAACCAATAGTCGAGCGGTTTACGGCGGCTCGGTAGATACTTCAGGGTCCATATTACCCAAATTATATCGGCTATATTCAATTGATAGTATAATTTTAACCTATTTTCCGCCCTCTTTCAATAGTGAGAAACAACAAACATTTTATCGAAAAAAGGGCGGAGTTTATATAAATAACTTTATGGAATAAAAAGCGCCGCCTATACTCCGTATTGTACAAGCTCGTATATCTTAATATCTTTGTTTTCAAACACGAGCGTACCGTATTTCTCGCCTACCGAGAAGCCGGGAGTAACAAGCTCGGAAATTATAACGTAATCGCAGCCGTCCGCTGAAAGCAGCACGCACACGCCGTCATCAAGGAAATTGTAAAGTCCGTGAAGGATAGCCTCGCGCCTCGCCTTCTCCTCATAGTTGTCGTTCGACTCGTCCATAGTGACGAAGCCGAAGCCCTCAAGGTAGAAGCTTCGCTCCGCAAACGCGCAGCCGTTAAAATACTTGTTGTTTAGAATGTAGCGGGAATCGGCTATTATCGCGTCCTCTGGGGTGTTGTCGCGAAGCCACAGCATACCCTCATATTCCTCAGGAGTCATTATTGAGCGCCGCATATTCGGGTTTTCAAGGTTGTTAAGCTGTTCGTCGGTCAAAACCTTGTTTTTGTTGAAGCGTGAAAATTCCGTCGCGGCGTATATGCCCATAGGAAGAGTCGAGGTCGGGTCTCCATAATAGAACACTAAGGAGGAGCCGAAGTTTGTGTATAAAACCGCGGCGCCAAATAAAGCGAAAGCGGTGAGCAGAACCTTGCGCGAAATCTTTTTAGAGGCCTTTTCTAAAAGCTTGACGCAACAAAGAATAAGCGAAACCATTGCAAAGGGTATAAGAACAAAGACGAAGTACCACTCGCTACTGCCTGTTTGCTTCATAGTGTTTAAAAGCACATAGCTTACAAGCAATCCGCCGAAGAGAAAATCAATGAGAGTATTCTTCTCCCTGCAGAATATTAGATATAATATGGCGGCAACGAATGCAAGGGTAATAATATAGTCAAAGGTAACGACATAGTACGCCGCGCAAACAACCTTGTAGACAACATCCGACATTTTGCCGTACAAGGAATGCGCAAAATCGGTGCGTATAGCGCTGTAAAGCGGGCTAAAGGACATACTGTCGCCCGCGCCTTGCGCGTAAATCAAAAAGTAAACCACGAAAAACGGAATGACGTACATAAGCCCCTTCGGGATAACGCCCCAGTCCTTTTCGCGAATAAGCTTAAGCAGTAAGCAGAAGCAGAGCGCAAACGCTATGGTTACGGCTACGGGTCCCTTTGCGCCGAGCGCGGCTATCAAAAAGAGCAGCGAAAGCAGATGATACCTGTTTATACCCTTCTTCTCCGCGCTTTCCGCTTCGAAGAATAAAATCGCGCAGAGCAGCGAAAACACCGCGCCTAAGGGATAGCCTATAACGTCTTGGTAGATATAATGAACAATTAAACCCTCGGGCAATACAAGCCCTAAGACTCCCGCAATTACAGTATAGACATTCTTCTTCAAAAATCGCTTGGCAAGACTGATGAAAGAAGCGGCAAAAAGCGGGCTAATAGTTATAAGAGAAAGCTTTGTCACGACCTCGAACGCTGAAATTCCCGTACAGAGCTTCATTATAGCGGTGTAGGAGAAGAAGGAAATGTGATATCTGTTTTCGGTGCCGCTCATCTGAAGGAAGGTCATTGGAAAGCCGCGCGAGGCGGAAACGGTCTGCGTCACGCCGTTTGTGGTGTCGTGGAAAAAGGTTCTCGCTCCCGCGACGGCGGGATTAAGGGTCGCCGCCGAAAGGATAACGAAGGTAGCGAGCGCCGCGAAAGCACAGAAGATAAGGGCGATTTTCATTTCTCCGCCGTCCTTGCGCTCGGGTGAGGTAAAGCTTGTGCCGCGCTTTAAATAAAGCACAGCCGCCGACGCGACCGTCAGCGCAAGCACGCCGTACTTAATATAAGCCATAGCGCCGAACGGAGCGAAGAAGAAATACAGCAAGCAAAGCACCGCTAATCCAAGTCCATAGGAGACTGTAAGCGCCTCGAGCGGAGAAAGCTTTAGGTTTAGCAGCTTATATGCCGCAAGCCCCGGAAGCGCCACGGCGAGTATCTGGAAAAGTAGAAATTTAAGCGTATCAAGCGCTGGCGTTGCAAAAAAAATCATCGCCGCCGCGCTCCATATAATATAGCCCGCCGCGGTAAACAGCACCGCGGTTTTTACCGTTCCGAGCTTCTTTGCTTTAGATAGCATCTGTTCGCCCACCTTTTCTGTTAACTGAATTATATTTTACATATTAAGCTTAGTAATGTAAAGATATTTGTAGCGGCGCTTGACAATTGCTGTTTTTGTTGCTATTATTACAGACGACAATAAAGTAGCACAAAGGTCCGTGCTCACCGCAAGCCTTAACGGCGAAACGGTCAATACAAGGAAACGACGGTGTTTTTCCGTCGGTTTGGTTTGTATTTAAGCGCGGATATTCCGCGCTTTTTGTATTATATCGGTTTATGGAGGTGCATCCAAATAGGAGCAACAGACCACGCAATTAACGAGCAGATTCGCGACAGCGAGGTAAGGTTAGTCGGCAACGACGGAAGCCAGCTTGGTATTATGTCGTCCGCCGCCGCGTTACAGCTTGCCGCGGAGCAAGGCTACGACCTTGTGAAAATCGCTCCTCAGGCGACGCCGCCCGTGTGCAAAATTATGGACTACGGGAAGTATCGCTTTGAGCAACAAAAACGTGACAAGGAAGCAAAGAAAAATCAGAAGGTTATCGAGCTTAAGGAAATTCGCCTGTCAATTAACATAGGCGACCACGATTTCGATACCAAATTAGGTCATGCCAAAAAGTTCCTTGAAGAGGGGAACAAGCTAAAGGCGAGCATACGCTTCCGCGGTCGCGAGATGGCACACGCCTCTTTGGGCGTAGACGTTATGAAACGCTTCGCCGAAGCTCTTGAGGAATTCGGAACGATTGAAAAGGACGCCAAGCTCGAGGGTAGGTCAATGCAGATGTTCATATCCCCGAAACCGGCAAAATAATCAGGAAGGAAACACAGTAAAATGCCTAAGATGAAAACCCATAGTGGTACAAAGAAACGTATTACAAAAATCACAAAGAACGGAAAAATAAAGCGCGCTCATGCGTATAAGTCGCACCTTCTCAACGGTCACGGCAAGACGACGAAGCGTAAGAGAGGTCTGCGTGCGGCGACCTATGTCGATAAGACAAATGCGGCGAATATCAAGGTTTTACTGCCTTATAAATAAGCAGAAACCGTTACTATTTTTTGGAGGTAAAGAAGAATGGCTCGCGTAAAAGGCGCTATGATGACGCGCAAAAGAAGAAAGAAAGTATTAAAGCTCGCAAAGGGTTATTTCGGCAGCAAGAGCACGCTGTTTAAAACAGCTAAACAGGCTGTATATAAGTCCGGTAACTACGCTTACGTAGGCAGAAAGCTTAAGAAGCGTGATTTCAGACGGCTTTGGATAACAAGAATATCCGCCGCCGCGAAGATTAATGGAATGAACTACAGCACCCTTATGAACGGCATCAAGAAGTCGAATATCGACCTCAACCGCAAGATGCTCTCTGAGCTTGCTATCAACGACCCCGCCGCATTTGCGGCAATAGCGAAGCAGGCTAAGGCTGCGCTTTAAATTTTAAAAGAACTGCCCGTACGCGCACACGCGCGTATGGGCTTTCCGCGTATTTAAGATACCTTTGTTCCGCGCCGAAAAGGCGCATATTGTAATTTAAGAAACTACACTATTATAGGTTTTCAGCCGAGGAAGGGAGCCGCCGTGGAAAAGATAACGAGCCGCGCGAACGAGCGCGTTAAAGAGATAGGGCGGCTTTGCACCGAGCCCGCCGCGAGAGCGGAAAAGGGTTTCTGCGTGCTTTTCGGCGAAAAGCTCTGCTTTGAGGCTCTGCGGCTCGGCGTAAAGCTTCGCGAGGTGTGGTTTACGCAACAAGCTAAAGAGAAGAGCGGCGCGATAGAGAAGCTTATCGAGAGCGCGGCGGAAGCGGTGGAGATGAGCGAGGGCGTGGATGAAAAGCTTTCCTACCAAAAGACCGCGCAGGGTGTTTTTGCGGTAGCTGAAATTCCGAAAGCAAGAGTAACCGACACTCCCGACAGAGTGATTATCCTTGATAACGTTCAGGACCCTGTAAACGTCGGGGCGGTTATCCGCTCGGCGGCGGCGCTCGGTTGGCGCGAGGTTATACTCTTTGCGGGCACGGCGGACGCGTTTTCCCCGAGGGCGCTTCGCGCTTCTATGGGCGCGGCGTTCGCGGTGAATATATCGGTCTGCGGCGAGGCTTCAACGAAGATTAAAGAGCTTAAAGATAGCGGCGTTTGCTGTGTCGCCACGGCGCTTAAGAGCGACAGCGTACCCATTACCGAGATAGATAAAACGAAAAGGCTTGCGCTTATTATCGGCAACGAGGGCAACGGACTTTCGGAAGAAACGATTGATATGTGCGACCTTACGGCTATTATTCCCATAAGCGACGCGGTGGAAAGCTTAAACGCGTCGGCGGCGAGCGCCGTTGCTATGTGGGAGCTTAGAAGATGAGCGACGCGAGAGTTTTGTGGCTTTGGCTGCACGCCGTTATGGGTGCGTGCAACGAAAAGAGCATACGGCTTGTTCGGGAGTTTGACTATATCGAAAGGCTTTACGAAAGACGGCAGAGCTCGGACATGGCGAAGCTTCTTTCTCCGCAGGAATACAAGAACGCGCGGACTGTGCGGCTTGAGGACTGCGAGGCGCTCGCGAACGAGTGCGACGCGCTGGGTATTAGGATACTTTGCTACAGCGACGAGGAGTATCCCGAAATGCTTCGCAACACGCGAGTACCGCCCGCGGTGCTCTTCTGTACGGGCGACGTAAGGGCGCTTACAGGCACGGCTATTGCTGGCGTGGGCGCGAGACTCGCGACAAAATACGGGCGTGACGCAGTAAAGAAGATTTTTACTCCCGTCGCTCGCGCGGGCATAACCCTTGTAAGCGGACTTGCGAGCGGGATAGATTCCGAGGTGCACCGCGCGGCTCTTGAAAACGGCGCAAAAACGGTAGCCGTACTCGGCAACGAGATAAACAAAACCTATCCCTCAAACAACGCTGAGCTTCGCCGAAAAATTGAGGCGAACGGCTGCGTGGTTAGCGAGTACCCGCCACACGCGGGCTCTCAGCGGTATATGTTTCCGCAAAGGAACCGTATTATTTCGGGGCTTTCCCGCGCGGTGGTAATCTTTGAAGCGGCGAAGAAGAGCGGCACGATGATAACCGCGAACTGGGCGCTTGACGACGGGCGCGACGTTTTCGCCGTTCCGGGCAGTATATTTTCGGAAAAGAGCGACGGCACGAATTATCTTATTAAAAGCGGCGCAATACCCGTTACCGACGCGGCTGATATCTTCGATTATCTCGGAGTTACCGATACCGCGAGGTTTACGGGCGAGGAAAAAAGCGAAGCCGTCGTCCCCAAGCTTACGGGTACGGCGAAGAAGATATGCGACTGTCTTCGCGAGGGCGAAATGACGGTGGACGAGCTTCTTGCGAAAACGGGCGTGCCCGCGCACGAGCTGTTTGCTTCACTAACAGAATTAGAGGTGGACGGAATCGCCGAGGCGGCGTTCGGTTCGCGCTACAGACTAAAATAAATTTCAAGGATGGAACTATGTCAAAGCTTGTAATTGTCGAGTCCCCCGCAAAGGCGAAAACAATTAAAAAGTATCTCGGAAAGGGCTATGAGGTTATGGCGTCTATGGGTCATATCCGCGACCTTCCGCAGAATTCGTTGGGTGTAAACGTGGATAAGGAATTCCGCCCCCAGTACCTTAACATAAGCGGAAAAGAAAAGCTTATTAAGGATCTTCAAGCGGCGGCGAAGGGAAGCGAAGGCGTACTGCTCGCGACCGACCCCGACCGCGAGGGAGAGGCTATTTCGTGGCACCTTGCCCATATACTAAAGCTTCCCGTAGACGAGAAGAACAGGGTCACCTTCGGCGAGATAACGAAGAAGGGCATAGAAGCGGGTATGAGCGCGCCGAGGACTATTGACCTTGACCTCGTAAATTCTCAGCAGGCGCGCCGCGTGCTCGACAGAATAGTCGGCTACAAGCTTTCGCCGTTCCTTTGGCGCAAGGTGCGCCGCGGGCTTTCCGCGGGGCGCGTACAGTCGGTAGCGGTAAGGCTCATAGTTGACCGCGAGCGCGAGATAGAGGCGTTTGTGCCTGAGGAATTCTGGACGATAGACGTGGTTTTAAAAGCCTCAGGAAGCCAGAAAACCTTTACCGCCCGCCTTCGCACAAAGGAGGGTATCGCGCCCGAGGATTTCAAAATTGAAAACGAAGCTGCGGCGAACGCGATACTTGCCGCGATAGAGAACGAAAAGTATGTCATAAGCGACATTAAGCGCGGTACAAGAAAGCGCGCGCCGGAGCCGCCGTTTATAACCTCCACCCTACAGCAGGAGGCGTCTAAGCGGCTCAACTTCACCGCGAGAAGAACAATGCGCGCCGCGCAGGAGCTTTACGAGGGCGTTGACGTAGAGGGCTACGGCTCTATCGGTCTTATCACCTATATGAGAACCGACTCCCTTCGCGTATCTGACGACGCTATAGCGGACGCTAACGGCTATATCGCGAACGAGTACGGCGAGAAATACGTATGTCGCTACGCGCGCACATATAAACGCAAGAGCGCGAGCACCGTTCAGGACGCGCACGAGGCGATACGCCCGACCGTTATTGAGCTTACCCCCGAAAAGGCAAAAAAATCTCTTTCCGCCGACCAGTACAAGCTGTATAAGCTTATCTGGGAGCGGTTTATCGCGAGCCGTATGAGCGACCAGATATTGAACACAATGGTCGTCGGAATTAACGCGGGCGAGTACAGCTTCCGCGCGAACGGTCACAGCGTTGAATTTGACGGCTTTACAAAGCTTTATGAAGTTGCCGAGGATAAGGGCGAAAACTACACAGACCTGCCCGCTTTGAATGAAGAAAGCGAGCTTACTAAAAAAGAGCTTAAACCCGCGCAGCGGTTTACTCAGCCGCCTATGCGTTTTACCGAGGCGACGCTCATTAAAACGCTTGAAGAGAACGGTATAGGAAGACCGTCCACCTACGCGCCGACCATATCGACGATAATCGACCGCGGCTACGTTGAGCGCGACCAAAAATCTATTAAGCCCACGGCGCTCGGCACCGTTGTAACAGACCTTATGATAGACCAGTTCAGCAACATAGTGGACGAGAAGTTCAGCGCCGCTATGGAGAGGAACCTCGACAAAATCGAAGAGGGCAAGGCGGACTGGGTAAAGACGCTCGATAAATTCTACAAGGATTTCGCCAAGACTTTAAAGAAGGCGGAGGAAAACCTCGACGGGCAGCGCCTAAAGGTGCCCGAGGAGGAGACCGACGTTGTCTGCGAGCTTTGCGGAAAGAAGATGGTTATAAAGACGGGACGTTACGGAAAGTTCCTCGCCTGCCCCGGCTTTCCCGAATGCCGCAACACAAAGCGTATCGTTGTGGAAACACCGGGTAAATGCCCGAAATGCGGCGGCAAGGTACTGCTTCGCCGCTCTCAGAAGGGACGTATCTTCTACGCCTGCGAAAAGGGCGCGGAGTGCGGCTTTATGAGCTGGGACGAGCCGACGGCGGATATCTGCCCGAGCTGTGGCTCAAGCCTTTTCAAAAAGAAGGGTAAGAACGCTTACCTTTACTGTCAAAAGGATGGCTGCGGCTATAAAAAGGACATTGAGAAATGAAAAGGGCGCGGGTAATCGGCGCGGGGCTTGCGGGCTGCGAGGCGGCGAATTTCCTTGCAAATAACGGTTATTCAGTTACGCTTTTTGAGCAGAAGCCAGAAAAGAAATCTGCGGCGCATAAGCTCGATAGCTTCGCCGAGCTTGTCTGTTCAAACTCTCTAAAGGCGGCGCGACCCGACAGCGCGGCGGGGCTTTTGAAAGCAGAAATGCGGCTTATGGGCTCGGTTTGCCTTGCGGTGGCGGACGGCTGCTCGGTGCCTGCGGGCGGCGCGCTCGCGGTGGACCGATACGCCTTTTCAAGCGGCGTTACTGAAAGAATAAAGAATAACCCGAATATTGAAATAGTTTACGGTGAGGTCACCGAGATAGACGAGAACGTGCCGACGGTTATAGCGACGGGTCCGCTCACCGAGGGCGGGCTTGCCGAAACGCTAAGAGAGCTTTGCGGCGGACAGGAGTATCTAAGCTTCTACGATGCCGCCGCGCCTATCGTTACCGCCGAAAGCCTTGATATGTCGCGTATTTACAGAGCCTCGCGCTACGAAAACGAGGCGGTGGGCGACTACCTCAACTGCTACTTCGATAAGGCGGGTTACGAAAGCTTTATCGACGCGCTTATTAACGCCGAAACCGCCGAGCTTCACGCGGCGGACAAGGACTACGCCGTATATGAGGGCTGTATGCCCGTAGAGAAGCTTGCTAAGCGCTCACGAAACGCCGCGCGGTTCGGTATGATGAAGCCCGTTGGGCTCATAAACCCCGAAACGGGTCATAGACCGTGGGCGGCGGTGCAGCTTCGTAAAGAGAACGCCGAGGGCAGTATGTACAACCTCGTCGGCTTCCAGACGAACCTTAAGTTCGGTGAGCAGAAGAGAGTTTTTTCAATGATACCCGGTCTTGAAAGCGCAGAGTTTGCGAGGTACGGCGTTATGCACCGAAACAGCTTTCTTAATTCACCCGTGGTACTCAATATTACGCTCAATCTGAAGGAACACCCCAACGTCTTTGTGGGCGGTCAGCTTACGGGCTTCGAGGGGTATATGGAGAGCGCCGCGTCGGGTCTTCTCGCGGCAAGGTTCTTAAAACGGCGCGACGAGGGCAGGTGCGAGCTTATTCCGTCGGAAAACACAATGTGCGGGTCGCTGCTTCGGTATATTACGGCGGAAAATAAGAATTTTCAGCCGCTCGGCGCGAATATGGGTGTTCTGCCGCAGCTTGAGGAAACAATAAAGGATAAACGAAAAAAGTACGCGGCGCTTTCAGACAGGGCGCTTAACGATATGAGGAGGTACACGAATGAAGATAATAATTGACGCTATGGGTGGCGACAACGCGCCGCTTGAGATACTAAAGGGCGTGGCGCTCGCGAAGGGCTACGGTGAAAGCCTTGCCGTTACGGGGCAAAGACAGGTAATTGAAAAATGCGCCTCGGAAAACGGCATTGACCTTTCGGGAATAGAGATTATTGACGCGGCGAGCGTTATGTATATGCACGACGACGCGAAGCTGGTTTTAAAGCAGAAGGCGGATAGCTCGATGGGCGTTGGGCTTAAAACGGTCGCGGACGGCGGCGCGGACGCCTTCGTAAGCGCGGGCTCTACCGCGGCGCTCTTTATGGGCGCGACGATGATAGTAAAACGCCTAAAGGGCATTAAACGTCCCGCGCTCGGTACGGTTATTCCCCACGTTGACGGCTTCTTCTTCCTTATCGACTGCGGCGCGAATGTCGAGTGCCGCCCCGAAATGCTTGAACAGTTTGGAGTAATGGGCTCGATATATATGAAGCAGGTTTTGGGGATAGAAAACCCGCGCGTCGGGCTTTTGAATAACGGCGCGGAGGATTCTAAGGGCACCGAGCTTCAGATTGAAGCGTACAAGCTGCTTTCCAAAAACAAAGCAATTAACTTTATCGGCAACGTAGAGGGGCGCGACGTGCCGCTCGGTGCGTGTGAGGTAGCCGTAGCGGACGGCTTTACGGGCAATATTCTTCTCAAAACGATAGAGGGCTTCGGGCTTGCAATCTTTAAGAAGCTAAAGGGCGTGTTTTATAAGAATACCGCGACAAAGCTTGCAGCGGCGGCGCTTAAGCCCGCTATAATGGAGTTTAAGGACAGTATGGACTACGCTAAGTTCGGCGGCGCGCCGATTATTGGCTTAACTAAGCCCGTTATTAAGGCGCACGGCAGCTCTAACGCGGAGGCGATAAAGAACGCGATAAATCAGGCGATACTTTGGAGTAAATCCGGAGTGACCGAGGCGATACAGACTGCGGTAAACGAATAGGCGGAGAAAAGACAATGAGCGAACTGGAAAAAAAGATAGGCTATGAGTTCGGTGATGCGAATCTATTAGACGAGGCGCTCACCCACTCAAGCTACGCGAACGAGCATGGGCTCGGAAGAAACGAATGTAACGAACGGCTCGAATTTTTAGGCGACAGCGTGCTTTCGGTAATAGTCAGCGAGTACCTGTTCAGCCGAAACCCAAAGCTTCCCGAAGGCGAGCTTACCAAGATACGCGCGAGTCTTGTATGCGAAACGGCGCTTTCAAAATTCGCGAACGAGATAAAGCTTGGCGAAAGCATTAAGCTTGGGCGCGGCGAGATAAAGAACGGCGGCGCAGAGCGTCCGTCGATACTTGCGGACTGCTTCGAAGCGGTGCTTGCCGCGATGTTCCTCGACGGCGGCATAGAGCCCGTCAGGTTCTTCGTACTGCGCTTTGTGAAGAACGAGCTTAAGCGCCATGAGAGCATACGCGACTACAAGACCGAGCTTCAGGAGGTCATTCAGCGCAACCCCGAGGAGAAGGTAAAGTATCTGCTTGTGTCCGAGGATGGACCCGACCACGACAAATCCTTCACCGTTGAAGTGAGGCTAAATTCAAACGTTATTGGCACGGGCGAGGGGCATAGCAAGAAGCAGGCGGAACAGAACGCCGCGAAGGAAGCCCTTTCGCTGATGGGTCTATGAAAAGGCATTCGAATTTATCTATATTTGTGCCGCACAAGGGCTGCCCGAATAAGTGTCTCTTCTGCAACCAGCGGCGTATTTCCGGTACGGTAACGGAGCCCACGCCCGAGGAGGTCACGTCGCTTTGCGAGGAGTATCTTCCGAGGGACGGTAAGGATACCGAAATAGCCTTTTTCGGCGGAAGCTTTACGGCTATAGACCGCGCCTATATGGCTTCGCTTCTCGCGGCGGCATACAAATTCGTGAAAGCGAAAAGAGCGAAGGGTATAAGAATTTCCACACGTCCCGACGCGATAGATGGGGAGATACTCAGCGTTCTTTCCCGCTACGGCGTAACGGCTATAGAGCTCGGCGCACAGAGCATGGACGACGAGATACTGCGGCTCAACAAACGCGGGCATAAGGCTGACGACATAAGAAAGGCGAGTGCGCTTATTACCTCACACGGCGACTTTTCTCTGGGACTTCAGATGATGGTTGGTATGTACGGCGACGAAAGCCCCGAGCAAACGGCGCTTATGACGGCTCGGGAGTTTATAAAGCTTTCGCCCGAAACGGTGAGGATTTATCCGACGATAGTTGTCGAGGACACCGAGCTTTGCGACCTTTACCGCGCGGGTGAATACACCCCCCTTACGGTGGAGAACGCGGCGGAGATAACGGCGAAGCTACTTATGCTTTTTGAGGAAAGCGGCGTAAACGTAATCCGCGTAGGGCTGCATTCGGACGAGTCTATGACCGAGAGCGCCGTCGCGGGACCCTTCCACCCCGCCTTTGGCGAAATATGCTACTCGCTCGTAATGCGAAAGAGGGTAGAGGACGCGCTTCACGGCAGAACGGGCGCGGTAGAAGTTAGGGTTAACCCGAAGGACGTAAGCAAGCTTTTGGGACAGAAGCGAAGCAACGTGGAGTATTTCAAGTCGAAGGGAATTGAGCTTACGGTAAAGCCCAACGACAGCATAGAGGCAAACCACATAGAAATTTAAAGTTTATTTCAAAGGGGAAACGACTTTGCATTTAAAGTACATCGAAATTCAAGGATTTAAATCATTTCCCGATAAGGTAAGGCTCGGCTTCGAGACGGGTATTACCGCTATCGTCGGACCTAACGGGAGCGGAAAGAGCAACATAAGCGACGCCGTTCGCTGGGTGCTCGGCGAGCAGTCCACGAAATCGCTTCGCGGCGGCAAGATGGAGGACGTAATCTTTGGCGGGACGCAGCTGCGTAAGCCTATGGGCTTCGCGCAGGTTTCGCTCTGCCTCGATAACGCCGACGAGAAGCTAAAGGACCTCGGAACCGAAATTATCGTCACCCGCCGCTATTACAGAAGCGGAGACAGCGAGTACCTCCTTAACGGCTCGACGGTGCGTCTACGCGACGTACGCGAAACCTTTATGGATACGGGTCTTGGGCGTGACGGCTACTCTATTATCGGGCAGGGGAGAATTGCCGAAATAGTCAATTCCAAGAGCGAGGAGCGTCGCGAAATATTCGAGGAAGCGTCGGGTATAGCAAAGTACCGTTTCAGAAAAACCGAGGCGGAAAGAAAGCTTACCGCGGCGAACGAGAACCTTGAGCGGCTTCGTGACATTATCGACGAGCTTGAAGCGAGGATAGGACCCCTTGAGGAGCAAAGCGGCAAGGCTAAAAAATTCTTGGAGCTTTCGGAAGAAAGAAAGAGCCTTGAAATCACCTACTACTGCGACATAATTGCGGGGGCGAAGGAGAAGCTTCGCACGCAGGACGACAAGATAGCAATATCTAAGCAGGATTACGAGGCGATAGAGAAGAAGCTTATTGAAGCGAACGGCCTTGTGGACGAGCTTTTTAACGAGAACAACAGGCTCGGCGCGAGCGTTAATGAGTTTAACGAGGAGATAGTAAGAACAAGCGAGCGCATAGCCGAAATAGAGAGCGAAAACGCCGTAAGGCGGAATAATATAGAGCACGCGAACGAGCAGCTTGCTACCCTTTCAGAGGAGCGGGGCAGACTTTCGCTCGGCGAAAACGCGCTTGCGGAAGAGATGAACGCGAAGCGCGCCGAAATAGAGAGCAAGCAAGGCGAGATAGCTACCCTTGACGGGCTTATTGCCGCCGCGGAAAGGGAGCTTGCCGAGCTAATAGAGAATAACGAATCAAGCGACCAGAAGCGTGTAAAGAGCTTAAAGCGTTTGAATGAAGTGCAAAACGAGATTACCGAGCTTAAGGTCGAGTCGGTGGCGGCGTCCTCCTCAATAGAGGCGCTCGGAGCGCGGGAAAGCCAGATAAACGAACAGCTTTCGTCGGTGCGCGAACGGTTAGCGACGGCAGAGAAGGACAAGACGGAGAACGACAGCTACTTTGAAAGTCTAAGCGCCGATATTAACGAGCATAACAACCGATTTAACGGCTACAAGATGAAGCGGGACAGCCGCGCGGCAAAGCGCGACGAGCTTGCGACGCTACTTGAAAAGAAGAATAACGAGATTACCGAGGCGGAAAGGAAGATAGAGCTTTATAAGGAGCTCGACCGTTCTATGGACGGCTACGCGCCGAGCGTAAAACGGGTAGCCGAAGCGGGAGCGCAAAGGCGGCTTCGCGGTATTGTCGGCACCGTCGGCTCGCTTATTGAAATAAAGAAGGGCTGCGAGCTTGCGATAGAAACCGCTCTTGGCGCGGCGATACAGAACGTAATTGTTGAAAACGAAACGAACGCCAAGGAAGCTATAGCCTACTTAAAGGAGAACCGAGCGGGTCGCGCGACCTTCTTACCGGTAGACACCATTAAGCCCTCCTCCTTCGACGAGCGCGGCTCGCTTAACGGCGAGGGCGTTGTGGGGCTTGCGAGCGAGCTTGTAAGCTGCAACGCGAAATACACGAATATAGTAAGCAGTCTTTTAGGGCGAATTGTAGTTACCGAAACGCTTGACAACGCAAGCGAGCTTGCAAGAAGGCTTCGTTACCGCTACCGCGTTGTCAGCATGGACGGACAGGTTATAAACGCGGGCGGCTCGTATACGGGCGGCTCCACCTCACGGCAGGCGGGCGCGTTCAGCAGAAAGATAGAGATAGAGAACCTTGAAAAGCGGATAGCCGAAATAAAATCGTCCATGAAGGACGAGGAAAAAGAGCTTTCTGAGCTTTCGGCGGAGATAGTTTCGCTCGAAGCTGAAATGACCGCCATTAACAGCGATATAATCACCTTAAACGAGGACAGAATAAGGATAGAGTCCACCCTAACGCAGCAGAACCGCGAGGTGGAGTCGCTTAGTGAAAACGTTTCGGCGGGCGAGCGGGAGCTTTCCACTATAGCTCAGACTCGCGAGGAGAAGCGTGGTATTGTCAGCCGCAACGAGGGTTCGGCGGCGCTGCTTGAAACCGAAGCGGAGCGGCTCACCGCCCTTGTCAGCGCGGACGACGATAACGACGACGCGCTGCTTGCGAGAAGAAACGAGCTTAGCGACGATATTTCCGCTAAGAAGATTTCCCGTGCCGAGCTTTTGAAGGATATCGAAAGCATTGAAAGCGGAATAGAACAATTAGGGCGACAGGGCACCGACGCGAACGACCGCGCCGCGAACATTGACGCCGCAATCGAACGTCTAAACGAGGCAAACCGCGAGCTTGAGGCGGCTATCGACGCCGCGGTCGCGGAGATAGAAGCCCTTCGCGAAAACGCGAAGCAAAGAAGGCTCGACATAGAAAACGCGGGCGAAACCCGAAAGAAAAACGAGCAGCGTATTACCGAGCTTCGCGAGGAGACGAACGACATAGCGAAGCAGCGCGAGCTAATAAGCAACGAGTCCGCAAGACTTGAGGAAAGAAAAGCGTCGCTCGCTACCGAGTACGAGCGCTACGTCGCGCGGCTTTGGGAAGAGTATGAGCTTTCGCTGGACGAAGCGGAAAGGCTCTGCGTGCCGTTTGAGTCCGCAAGCGCACTACATTCGCAGGTAAGCTCAATAAGAGCGAAGATAAAATCACTCGGCAACGTCAATGTCGGCGCTATTGAGGAATTTAAGGAGGTCAGCGAGCGCTACGCCTTCTTGAAGGAGCAGGTGGATGACGTTGAAAAATCGAAGGCGGAGCTTTTGAAGCTTATTGCCGAGCTGGAAACGGATATGCGCGAAATCTTCACGAAGAGCTTTAACGAGATTAATAACCGCTTCAGGCGGGTGTTTGTGGAGCTGTTCGGCGGCGGCAGCGCGAACCTTTCGCTTACCGACGAGACGGACGTGCTCGAAAGCGGAATTGAGCTGGACGTACAGCCTCCCGGAAAGGTCATAAAGAACCTCTCGGCGCTTTCGGGCGGTGAGCAGTCGCTCGTAGCTATCGCGCTTTACTTTTCTATTCTCGCCGTCAACCCGTCGCCCTTCTGCATACTCGATGAGATTGACTCGGCGCTCGACGAATCGAACGTAACCCGCTTCGCGAACTACATAGGGCACGTTATCGACCACACACAGATAATAACGATAACCCACCGCAGAGGCACTATGGAGGCGGCGGACGTGCTTTACGGCGTTACTATGCAAGAGGAAGGCGTCTCAAAGGTGCTGAAGCTCGGCATTGAGGAAGCGCAGCTCGTCATAAGCAAGTAACTTCTGTTACTTGCTATTGCAAATTGAAATGCTAAAGCACTTCAATTTGGAAAACGAAAACAGAAACAGAGCTGCTTGCTTTTGCACAGTCAAAAAGCTAAAGCACTTCAATTTGGAAAACGAAAACAG
>CAYWJF010000020.1:0-16372 GCA_964458545.1 uncultured Oscillospiraceae bacterium
TTCTTGTGTAAATCTTAAACTTGTTTTCCCACAAATCGAAGGGAACGTTCGGGTTTATCATATCCATATTCGCGTCCCAAAGGCTGTCGATTGTGCCGACATCCTTCCAGTAACCGTCGAAACGGTAGGTAAACACCCTCTCCTCGTTCGCAAGAAGCGCGGGGATTATATCCTTGCCGAAATCGTTATTTGTGTCCTCGCGTTCGCTGTTTTTAATGAGGTATTCGCGCAGCTTCTTCCATGTAAAAACGTAGATGCCCATTGAAGCGAGATTGCTCTTCGGCTCCTTCGGCTTCTCTTCAAATTCATATACCGAGCCGTCGCTCCTTACGTTCATAATGCCGAAGCGGGACGCCTCGTCGTAGGGAACCTCATGCACGGATATAGTGCAGGCGGCGCCGTTCTTCTTATGCTCGGCGAGCATAAGCGCGTAGTCCATCTTGTAGATATGGTCACCCGAAAGCACAAGCACATGCTCGGGGTTGTAGCGGTCGATAAAGTTTATGTTTTGGAAGATAGCGTCCGCCGTGCCGAGGTACCAGTTGCTGCCCGTAGCCTTTTGGTAAGGGGGCAGAATATGAACGCCGCCGCCCATACGGTCAAGGTCCCACGGACGTCCGTCGCCGATATAGTCGTTAAGCTCAAGCGGCTGGTACTGGGTAAGCACGCCTACCGTGTCTATACCTGAGTTTATGCAGTTGCTAAGCGGAAAATCAATAATTCTGTACTTTCCGCCGTAGGGTACCGCGGGCTTCGCGACGTTGGTGGTAAGCGCGTATAAACGGCTTCCCTGACCGCCCGCGAGTATCATTGCTATACATTCTTTCATTCGGTCTTCGCTCCTTTTGCTTGACTGTGTGTTTGCGTTTCGCTGTCTGTTTTATACCTCGCGGACTTTTCGCTGTCCGGAAGCGGGGCGTTCTTCTTCGGAACGCTGAAATACATGGTTGAAAGCGGGGGAACCGTCAGAACGAGCGACTGCGGGTGCCCGTGGCAGGCGACGTTCTTCGTTGTGTAGCTTGTCTCTTCCTCGGCAAGCTGACCGCCGAAGCGCACACTCTCGGAATTTAGAAGAAGCTTATAAACTCCGCGCTTCGGAGCGCCTATGCGGTAGCCCTTACGTTCGACGGGGGAGAAGTTGCAAACGACAAGTATGGAGTTCTTCTCTTTGTCCGTGCGGACGAAGGAGATAATGTTCTGCTCAGCGTCGTCGTTGCTTATCCAGTTAAAGCCCTCCCACGAATCATCAATTTCGTACATCGGCTTGTTGTCGAGATAGAAGTGGTTGAGCGTTTTTGAAAACTCAAAAAACTTCTGGTGGGTATCGTAATCGAGAAGCAGCCAGTCGAGCTGTTGGGCGAAATTCCATTCGATAAACTGCGCAAATTCCTGTCCCATAAACATAAGCTTTTTGCCCGGGTGCGCGTACATATAAGCGAAGAAGGCGCGAAGTCCGCTGAACTTTTCGTCGTAGGTACCGGGCATTTTGTTTATAAGCGAGCACTTGCCGTGAACAACCTCGTCGTGCGAGATAGGCAGTATATAATTCTCCGAGAAGGCGTAGGCAAGCGAGAAGGTGAGCTTATCGTGGTTGTCTTTTCTAAAGAAAGGGTTAAGCGACATATATTTCAATATGTCGTTCATCCAGCCCATATTCCACTTGAAGTTGAAGCCGAGCCCGCCCGCGTCGGTGGGCTTTGTGACAAGCGGCCACGCGGTAGATTCTTCCGCTATCATTAGTGTGTGGGGGAAACGCTCGAAAACGGCGGTGTTAAGCTTTTGAAGGAAGGCGACCGCCTCAAGATTTTCGCGTCCGCCGTGGCGGTTTGGCGACCATTCTCCGCCGTTGCGCCCGTAATCAAGATAGAGCATAGACGCGACAGCGTCTACGCGTATGCCGTCTATGTGATATTTACTTAGCCAGAAAACGGCGTTGCTTACAAGGAAGGAGTTAACCTCAGGTCTTCCGTAATCGAAGACGCGAGTACCCCATTCCTTATGCTCCATTTTAAGCTCGTTTGAATCCTCGTAGCAGTAGCCGCCGTCGAATTCGCAAAGCCCGAAGGCGTCCTTCGGAAAATGGGCGGGAACCCAGTCGAGAATAACGCCTACGCCCTGCTTATGCATAGTGTCAACGAAAAACATAAAGTCCTGAGGTGTGCCGTAGCGCGAGGTAGGCGCGTAGTAGCCAGAAACCTGATAACCCCACGAGCCGTCAAACGGGTACTCGCCTATCGGCATAAGCTCTATATGGGTGTAGCCGAGTTCCTTGACATATTCAGAAAGACTTTCGGCAAGCTCGCGGTAGGTAAAGAAGGTGCCGTCGTCGTGGCGGCGCCAAGAGCCCGCGTGTACTTCATAGATATTAACGGGTTTATCGTAAACGGCGGTTTTTCCTTGCCGCCATTCATCGTCCTGCCAGTCGTAGCCCTCAAGCTCGTACAGCTTAGAGGCGTCGGCGGGGCGGGTTTCGGCGTGAAAAGCATAGGGGTCGGCTTTATAGGCACACCTGCCGTCTGGTCCCTCTATATAAAACTTATACGCGTCATACTGCTTCGCGCCCGGGCAGAACCTCTCATACAGCCCCTCGTTATTAAGCTTTTCCATAAAGCAGGAGCAGTCCCAGCCGTTAAAATCTCCCGTTATGGAAACCTTTCTCGCGTTCGGCGCCCAGACACGGAACACCGCTCCGTATTCTTCGCCGCGTTTTTCAAAATGCGCGCCGAGATATTTATAGCTTTCGTAGTTTGTTCCCTGATGGAATAAATATGCAGGATAATTCCCCTCGGTACTCTTGCTCAATGAAGTAGCGCTCCTATCTATTTAACTAAAAATATAATATCAGTAAAATAGTTACAATTCAAGTAATTATTATGTAAAATAAACAACTACAATAATGTGAAAAGTGACAAATAAGTGCAATTTGACATAATTCCAATAAAAAATACACAAAAAAACAGTCCCCTCTCGGGGGACTGTTCATTTTTGCTTTTAGATGCCCTTAAGTAAGCAGGAGATTGCAAGAAGAACGAACGCGCCGTATACAAGATAGATACCGAAGCCAAGTCCGATAATTCCCTGTACAGCGAGAAGTCCTACTACGAAAGCAACGAGGCAGATTAGGAAGGTTACCATTTTAGGTGCAGAAAGTTTCATAATTTGTACTCCTTTAAATAATTACTTGGGTATGGTATCATTATAAACGCGAAGCGCTGTTAATTCAAGGAATATACGCTTTTTCGTCAAAAGGACAAAAAAATATGGTAAATAATCGACTAAAAAGAGAATTTTTTGAAAGAGATACCCTTATTGTGGCAAAGGAACTGCTCGGAAAGACCCTTATTAGGGTGACAGACGAGGGAACAGTCAAAGCGAGAATAGTAGAAACCGAGGCATATCTCGGTGAAGCGGACGATGCGGCGCACACCTATAAGGGCAAAAGCGAGCGCACCCGCGTTGCCTACGGCGAAAAGGGACTTGCGTACATTTACCTTATTTACGGAATGTACTGCTGTTTCAATATTACGTCGGGTGAATGCGGTAAGCCGGAAATGGTGCTTATACGCGCGCTTGAGCCGATTTCTGGCGAGGAGCTTATGAAAGAGCGCCGAGCGAAGGCGAAGAAACGCGAGGACCTCGCTAACGGACCGGGCAAGCTTTGCCGCGCGCTCGCCGTAGACCGCGCTCTATACGGAGAAGACCTTATAACAAGCGAGCGGTTTTACATTACCGACGGCGCGATAGAGGGAGAAGCGGGCGTTGGAGCAAGGAAAAACATAAACTATGCCGAAAGGTGTAAGGATAAGCCGTGGCGGTTCTTCATAAAGAACAACAAATACATATCAAAATAAAAGAAGCTCGACCATAGGTCGGGCTTCTTTAAACGATAAGAGAGCGGACAGCCTTTTCTCAATAGACAAGAGAGCTACAGTCTTTTTTTAATTACGAAGAAGCGAGCGAAGTCGAGCTTCTTCCAAAGACAAGAGAGCTACAGTCTTTTTTTAATTACGAAGAAGCGAGCGAAGCCGAGCTTCTTCCAAAGACAAGAGAGCGACAGCTCTCTTGTTATTGGACCTTAGCCCCAAACGGGAACAGCGCAAGCCGCGCAAACTTAAACGCCTGAATACCAAAGGGAATACCGACGATTGTTACGCAGTAGATAAGACCTATCGCCACGGCGGTAACGGCAAGCTCAAAGCCGCCAAAGATTAGCCAAAGGATATTAAGTAAAAGCGAGCCGAAGGTTGTGCCGTAAACGATATCCTTGCCGAAGGGGAAGAAGGCGAGCCGCGCGAACTTAAAGCATTGTACGCCCACGGGTATACCGATAATGGTTACGCACCAAAGAAGCCCTATTATTGCCCAGCCAAGACCGAGCAGAACGCCGCCGAGTATAAACCAAAAGAAATTTCCGATAAGTTTCATTTTTTTATACCTTTCGTATCTGATAAGCGCAGTATACAAGGAATAGATATAACGGCAATTAAACGAAGATTAAAATCAGATTAAACCGTGAAGCGCGAAAAAAGACGGGGGAACCCGTCTTTTCTTTTTTATTCAGCGGGCTCTTCCTTAAGGTCAACCTTTACGCAAAGCTCGTCAAGCTGCTTATTATCAACCGTCTGCGGCGCGCCAGACATAAGCTCGCTTGCGTTTTGTACCTTCGGAAAGGCGATAACGTCGCGGATATTGTCGAGCTGTAGCAGGAGCATAACAAGGCGGTCAAGACCAAGCGCGAAGCCTCCGTGGGGCGGCGCGCCGTATTTATACGCGTTAATGAGGAAGCCGAACTGCTTCTGCGCAAGCTCGTTTGTAAAGCCGAGCGCGCGGAACATCCTCTCCTGTATTTCGGGAATATTAATCCTTATCGAGCCGCCGCCGAGCTCTACGCCGTTAAGCACTATGTCGTATGCTTTCGCGCGGCAGGCGCCGGGGTCGCTTTCCACCTTATCGAGGTCCTCGTCCATAGGCATTGTGAACGGGTGGTGCATCGCGACGAAGCGGTTCTCCTCCTCGCTATACTCAAAGAGCGGGAACTCGGTTATCCAAAGCAGATTGTATACGCCCTTCTCGATAAGCCCGCATTTCTTAGCGATTTCGCAACGAAGCGCGCCGAGAGAATCAAAGGTGACCTTCGCTTTATCCGCTACAAGGAAGATAACGTCGCCCTGCTTAAAGCCAAGCGCCTTGTCAAGCGCCGCCGTCTCTTCGGGCGCAAGGAATTTCTCAAAGCTGCTTGAGCGCCCGTCCGCCGTCCAGCGGGAATAGGCGAGCCCCTTCGCGCGGTAGGTTTTAACGAACTCCGCGAGCTTGTCTATCTCCTTGCGGGAAAGCTTATCTGCAAGCCCCTTCGCGTTAATGGCGCGTACCGCGCCGCCATTTTGAACGGTGCCCGAAAAGACCGAGAAGCCGCAGTTTTTAACAACGTCAGAAACGTCCTTAAGCTCCAAGCCGAAGCGGGTGTCGGGCTTATCCGAGCCGTAGCGCTCCATAGCCTCGCGCCACGTCATACGCGGAAGCGGAAGGGCAATATCTATGCTAAGAATATCCTTAAAGAGCTTCTTCATAAGCCCCTCGCCCGTGGCGATAATGTCGTCCACGTCCACGAAGGACATTTCAACGTCTATCTGGGTAAATTCGGGCTGTCTGTCGGCGCGAAGGTCCTCGTCGCGGTAGCAGCGAGCCATTTGGTAGTAGCGGTCGAAGCCCGAAAGCATAAGAAGTTGTTTGTAAAGCTGGGGCGACTGAGGCAGCGCGTAAAAGTGTCCGGGCTGTACACGGGACGGCACGAGATAGTCGCGAGCGCCCTCGGGCGTAGATTTAATAAGTGTGGGCGTTTCGATATCGACAAAGTGGTTTGCGTCGAAATAGTCGCGCGCCGCTTTTGTGATTTTGCTGCGCATAACAATGTTTTTTGTAAGCGAGGGACGGCGAAGGTCAAGGTAGCGGTAGGTTAGCGCAAGGTCGTCGCGTACCGATATCTCGTCGCGTATCTCGAAAGGCGCAACCTCTGCGCCACTGAGTATACGAAGCTCGCTTACCTCTATTTCAAGGCTGCCCGTTTCAATCTTGTCCGTCTTGCTGGAGCGTTCGCGAAGTATGCCTTTTGCTATGAGTGTATACTCGCTGCGAACACCCTTTGCTTTTTCAAAAAGTGCGCGCTCGGTCTTGTCACCGAAGGCAAGCTGAACAATTCCTGTGACGTCGCGAAGGTCGATAAAGATAAGGTTTCCGAGGTCGCGCTGACGGGCGACAAAGCCCGCGACGGTTATCTCGGCGCCTAATTTTTCATTAAGTATTTCGGCGGCGTAGTGCGTACGCCGTAGATTTCCCAAGGTTTCCATAATAACAACTCCGATATATTTTTTTATTGTTGAAGAGCGGCGGCGAGCCGCTCGGGGTCTACGTCTACGGAAATCGTGCAGCCGTCCTTCATATTCTTCAATTCCGCCTTACCTGCGGTAAGCTCGGTTTCTCCTAAAACGAGCGAGAACTTCGCGCCCGTTTTGTTCGCGAATTTTAGCTGTGCCTTAAGGCTTCGCGCGTTGAGGTCGTACTGCGCGGCTATGCCCTTTGCCTGAAGCTCAAAAACGAGCTTTCGCGCGGCGCTCTTTGCCGAGTCGTCAGCGGCGCAGATGAAGATATCCGCCGTTTTAGGCTCAGGAAAGGCGACGCCCTCGGTCACGGCAACGTCAAGAAGACGCTCAAGACCCATACCGAAGCCTATACCAGCCATAGGCGCGCCGCCGAGCATTTCGACAAGCCCGTCGTAACGTCCGCCGCCGCAAACGGTGCCCTGTGCGCCCGCCGCTTCGTGTATAAACTCGAAAACGGTTTTAGAGTAATAATCAAGTCCGCGGACAATACGCGGGTTAACGGTGTATTCAATGCCCGCCTCGTCAAGAAGCGCCTTAACCTTCTCAAAGTGCTCCTTGCACTCGTCGCAGAGGTAGTCGAGGCTGACGGGGGAGCTTTTCGCTATTTCTGAGCATACGGGGCTTTTGCAGTCGAGTATGCGAAGTGGGTTACGGTTAAGTCTGTCGCGGCAGGTGTCGCAAAGCTCCTTCTCACGCGCCTTAAAATGCTCGGTCAGCGCAGCGCGATATTTCGGGCGGCATTCCTTGCAGCCGATTGAATTGATTTCAAGCCGAACGTTCTTTATTCCAAGCTCCTTAAGCGTGGTAGCGGCAAGGCGTATAACCTCGCAGTCTGCGTCGGGAGAGGGAGAGCCAAACATCTCTATTCCTAACTGGTGAAACTCACGATAACGCCCCGCCTGCGGCTTTTCATATCGGAAGCAGGGGAGTATATAGTAGGCGCGAACGGGCAAAGCTTCGTTTAAGACGCCGTTTTGTAGGAAGGAGCGTGCTACTCCCGAGGTGCCCTCGGGGCGAAGGGTAATTGAACGCTCGCCTTTATCAAGGAAGGTGTACATCTCCTTGCCGACTATATCGGTAGTATCGCCCACGCCGCGTGCGAAAAGCTCGGTGTGCTCAAAGGTGGGTATACGAACCTCGGTGTAGCCGAACCGCTCGCAGACCGCTCGCAGCTTCTTTTCAAGATACTGCCACTTCGAGACCTCTTCACCGTATATGTCCCTTGTGCCGCGCGGGGCGCTTATTAACTGTGCCATAACAACTCCTTCTTCTCAAAAACGTCCTTGCCCCCGAAGGAACAAGGACAGTATAGTTCGCTTTTGCTCGTTATCTGTCGTCTCTTTGACGTTGGGGATTAACAATATTGCGCCAATCGAGGTCGCCGCGGTTAAGACCGTGGATAAGCACCTCGGCGGTGGCGATATTAGTAGCAACGGGTATACTGTGCATATCGCATAGCCGTAGCATTGTTAACGTTATTTCGTCCGCCTCGAAGCTTTTTGTTGAAAGCGGGTCGCGGAAGAAAAGAAGCAGGTCTATTTCGTTGCAGGAGATGCGCGCGCTTATCTGTTGGGTTCCGCCCTGAGCGCCCGCGAGGAACTTTTGAATGCTTAGTCCCGTCGCCTCGCTTACAACCTTGCCCGTAACCCCCGTTGCGCAGAGATTATGCTGGGAAAGAACGCCGCGGTACGCTATGCAGAACTGAATCATCAATTCCTTCTTTGAATCGTGCGCTATCAATGCGATATTCATTTTCACTGCTCCTTTTGGGTTATTGTACGGATAGGGGAACGTCGTTGCCGTAAAGCCGTTCGGCAATATTCGAGTACACCGCCTTTGCGAGGGTTCGGTCCTCAAGCGGCTCGCCCATAGCCGAGGCAAGAGCAATCTCGTCGTCCTCGGGTATTACCCCGATAAGCTGAAGACCGATATTATCTATGCAGAAATCAAGGTCGGGCACAATGCCGGCGAAGATTCTTTCAGGGTTGACCCGCCCGAGTAAAAGACGTAGGTTAGGCACCGAAAGGTCCTTAAGGCGGTCGGCGACAATGCGCGCGTCACGCACGCCCGCTGGGTCTGGGGTCGCTACCATTAAGGCGTTCATAGCGACGGTGCTCGCCGCTACTTGTATATCGGTAAGGCAGGCGGTGTCGATAAGAATGTTGTCGTAGCGGGAGTTAAGAGCGGTACAAAGCTTTACGAACTGCTCGCCCTTGAGAGATTCAAAATTGTATGGCGCGGAAAGCACATAAATATTGCTCCGCGGCGCGGGAGCTTTAACTATAGCCTTATCTGGCACGCATCTTCCGTTTAAAACATCGAAGATATCAAACACGGTCATTCCGTAGACACCCGCGTAAACGTCGAGACTGCGAAGCCCGTTATCAAGCTCTATTACAAGCACCCGCTTGCCCATATCTGCAAGCGCGTCGGCGAGAAAAACGCAGGAGACGGATTTTCCGACCCCGTCCTTCGCCGAGCACACCATTGTAATCATACCCATTTAAAAATACCTCAGCAGAAATTATACCAAGAAACCGCGCTTTTTACAACCTCGCGGTGTCGAAAAAGTTATATTACGCCGTGCTTTTTCAAAAAAGCGTAAAGCGGCGAAACTGGAAGCCCCATAACGTTGAAGTAATCTCCGTTAATCGAGCGGACAAAGCAAGCCGCCTTGTTCTGGATACCGTAACCGCCCGCCTTGTCGAAAGGGTCGCCCGTGGCGACATAGCCTTCTATTTCACTCTCGCTCATCTTGCAGAAGGTAACGTCGGTCTTTTCAAAAAAGCCCTCGTTTATACCTTTGCCTATAACCCACACGCCGGTGTAAACCGAATGGGTCGCGCCCGAAAGGCGGCGAAGCATAGAAAAAGCCTCTTCGCGGTCTTTGGGCTTGCCGAGAATAAGACCGTCGGAATAAACTATAGTGTCGCAGCCGATAACAACGCTGTCGGCGTGTTCCTTTGCCGCTGCCGAGCATTTAAGCCGCGCGAGCGCAACGCAAAGAAGCTCGGGGTCGCTCTCGCGGACTATGCTTTCATCGGCGTTTGAATCAACACAGGAAAAAATCTCGGTAATCTTCCCCATAAGCTCGCGCCTTCTGGGGCTTTTTGAAGCAAGTATAAGCTTTTCCATACTATAAATTCACAATAAACATAATAATATTTACAATAAGCCCAACTGCCGCGACCAGCAGATATTTCCTTTCCTCGGTAGAACGATAGAGCAGCGTCCCGCCCACAGCGAGAACAAGCGGTATCGCGAGCGCGACAGCCTTAGGCATGGTGGTAGCGTTTTCGCCCGAAAAGCTTAGCTGGGTCACAACCGTGTCGGGGAGAAGTAGGAAGCCCGCCACCGCCGCCGCAATAGCGAGAGCAATAATTGCTATCGCGATAATTGTGCGTTTCTTTTTATCCAGAAGAGTCACCTTCCCGTCGAGCCGAAGCCGCCTGCGCCGCGCTCGGTCTCGTCGAGCGTTTCACTTTCGACCATGGCGAGCGAGCCAAGCTCGACTATCATTAGCTGGGCTATCCTGTCGCCGAGTGAAACGGTAAAGGGCTCGTTTCCGTGATTAATCAGCCCTACGGTTATCTCTCCGCGATAGTCGCTGTCGATAACACCGACGGAATTCGCGAGCGAAACGCCGTGCTTAACGCCGTGACCGCTACGAGAGAAGATGAGCGCAACATATTTTTCTGAGGGAAGCGCTATGGCTATGCCCGTAGGCACGCCCTTATATTCGCCGGGCGCGAGGATAATATCCTCAGCGCTCGCCGAGCAGATATCGTAAGCGGCGGCGCCTGTCGTTGCCTTATAGGGTAGCTTTGCGCCCTCACGAAGAAGCTTTACCTTGAAATTCTCCATTTTCTTAAACGTCCTTTGTCCAAGAAAGGTCAGGCATACCGTCTGTGCTTTCACCCTTGAAAAACTCGTCGGGCTTATCGTCAAGGTCAATGTCGAACGCGAAACGACCGCCGTCGTTTTTCTTAGGCTCGTCGGTTATAATAACGGGGCTTTTCGGCTCCTCGAAAATCTTTTCAATCTCGTCTATTTCTATAAATTCACCGTCGTCCTCAGTAGAGATAGCCGCCTTTTCGGAGATAGAGGGCTTGTCCTCGTCCTCATCCTCCTCGTAAGGGTCGCCTTCCTCTTCGTCCTCTTCCTCGTCGTCATCCGTATCCTCGCCGAAATCGAAGATGCTTTCCTCAATTTCTTCGAAGGTCGGCTGGTGAATTTCGGGCTCGGTCAGCGGTTTTTCGAGCAGTTCCGTTATGTCCGCGTCGCTGTTCTGAGCGTCGGCGTCCTCTAAATGCTGCTCTTCAAAAGCTAAAGGCTCGCTCTTTTCGGTTTTCTTATTCTCTGTCGGATTATATGGCTTTACGTCGTCCTCAAGCTCCGCCTCGGTCGGCGCGCTGTCGGGCACTATGCCGAAGATACCGTCCTTAACGGGCGTTTTAACCTGCTCTTGCAGTATCTCCTCTATCGGCGCTTTAACAGCCGCTTCTTCGGGAGTAAAGCTTATCTTAGGCGCGGGGGTGAGCGCGGCTTGAAGCTTGATTATCTCCGCGTCCTTGTCGCGCACCTTCTGTTCGAGCGAGGTAATGGTCTCGCAGTGAACGCCGATAATGCCGTTAAGACGGGCTATTTCCGCGTCCTGACCAGATATGTAATCGTTCATAGCCGTAGCCTTTTCGCCCAAGGTGGATATCTGGGCAAGAAGCTCGGTAATCTGCTTTTTCTGTTTGTTTATTTCGGTGTTGCATTTCGCAAGGTCCGCTTTAAGGTGGTCCACGGCGCCAGAGGAATCGCCCTCGGCGGCTATCCTTGTAAGGTGTGAGCGAAGCGCCTGAATTTCTACGGTGAGGTCGGCGGTCTTCTTTCTCTCCTCGTCAAACTGCAGCTTCGCGTTCGCCGCGTCGGCAAGGTAATCTTTTATCTGGTTGCGCAGGTTGTTTGAGGAACGGTTGGCTTTTCTATAAGCGTCGAGGTAGTCTATCGCACATAAAAGCGCGGCGTTGGTTACCGAGGCGCTGGGGTTGCCCTCAATAATTCCCCTTACGTCGGTATCGATATCGTCCGCAAGCGCGCGCGCGTACTCCTCGTCCTCAGAAGTGGAGATTAGAATGCTTATTCCCGCGATTTTCAGAAGTATTTTGTTGTCGTTCATAACAAAAACCTCGCAATTTTATTGATAAAGCTGTATATACATTTTTCATTATAATACAAAATTACTCGTTTGACAAAGAAAAAATAATAATTATTTAACAATTGCCCAGACAGCGCATATTTGATATAATAAAACAGCATATAAACATATCTAATTTTAAACTAAGGACAAATTTATGAATAGAATGACAGCCGAGGAACTTAAGAAAAAGCTTTACGCCACCGTTGCGCGGAGATACTCCGTAGAGATAGGCGACGCTACGGCGGAACAAATATATAAGGCGCTCGCCGTAATAATCCGCGAGATGCTTGCGGATACCTACCGCCACCGCGAGGCACGCACCTTCGGAAAGGGCGCAAAACAGGTATACTACCTTTCGATGGAATTTCTTGTCGGACGCTCGCTTAAAAACAATCTTTATAACTTAGGGCTTAACGAGGCGGCGGAAAAGGCGCTTGAGGGCAGCGGAGTTACCCTTGAGGATTTGTATGAGGAGGAGCCTGACGCAGGGCTCGGCAACGGCGGTCTCGGACGGCTCGCCGCATGCTATATGGACGGTCTCGCTACCTGCGGCTACGCGGGCACGGGCTACTCTATACTTTACGAGTACGGAATTTTCAAACAGAAGATAGTCGATGGTTGGCAGCAGGAGTTTGCGGACAACTGGTTGCCCGGCGGAAGGATATGGCTTGAGGAAAAGCGCGACGAGGCGGTGACCGTCAGGTTTGACGGCGAGATAAAGGAGAGCTGGTACAACAGCTTCCACCACGTCGAGCACCTAAATTCCAACAATGTTCTTGCCGTGCCGTATGATATGTATATTTCGGGTTATAATACCGAATCGGTCAGCAAGCTGCGCTTATTTAAGGCGCTCGCGCCCGGAATTGATATGGATAGCTTTAACCGCGGCGACTATACCGCGGCGCTTCGCACCAACAGCACGGCGGAGCTTATCAGCAAGGTGCTTTACCCTAACGACAACCACACCGAGGGCAAGATACTTCGCCTTCGTCAGCAGTATTTTATGTGCTGTGCGGCGGTGAATGACATAGTTCAAAGTCATCTTGCGCAGTACGGCAGTATGGACAGCCTGCCCGATAAGGTAGCCATACAGCTTAACGACACCCACCCGACCCTTGCCATACCCGAGCTAATAAGAATTCTATTAGACGAATGCGGCTATGAGTGGGACGCGGCGGTGGATATCGCGAAGCGTACCTTCTCCTATACCAACCACACCGTTTTAAGTGAGGCGCTTGAGTCGTGGAACGAGGATATGTTCCGTTCGGTGCTGCCGCGTATATATCAAATAATCGTTGAGCTCAACAGCACCCTTGTTAAGGAGCTTGAGGCGGTTTTTCCGGGCGACTACGGTAAGATTTCCTATATGAGCCTTCTGCGCGAGGGCTACGTCCGTATGGCGAATATCTGCGTTTATATTTCAAGTAGCGTTAACGGAGTTTCCGCGCTTCACAGCGAGATAATTAAGGACGAGGTTTTCCACGACTACTTCCTCTTCAAGCCCGCAAAGTTCAAGAACGTAACCAACGGCATAGCCTACCGCCGCTGGCTGCTTCAGAGCAACCCAAGCCTTACCGCGCTTTTGTCCGATACGATAGGCGAGGGCTTTAAGGCGGACGCGTCGGAGCTGTCGAAATTCAAAAAATGCGCGGGGAAGAAGGACGTTCAGAAGAAGCTTGCGGAGATTAAGCTTGAGAACAAGCAGAGGCTCGCGGCGTATATTAAAGAGGAGTCGGGAATTTCGGTTGTTCCCGAGTCTATCTTCGACGTGCAAGCGAAGCGTATGCACGAATATAAGCGCCAGCATCTCAACGCGCTTAACATTATTCAGCAGTACCTTTATTTAAAGGATAACCCCAACGCCGATTTTGTTCCTAAGACCTATATTTTCGGAGCTAAGGCGGCGCCGGGCTACTATATGGCGAAGCAGATGATACGGCTTATCTGCGGTCTTGCGTCGGTGCTTGAAAAGGACGAGGCGGTGCGGGATAAGCTGCGTATAGTCTACCTTGAGGACTACCGCGTGACCCTTTCTGAAATCTTAATGCCCGCGTCCGAGGTGTCCGAACAGATTTCCCTTGCTGGAACCGAAGCGAGCGGCACTGGTAATATGAAGCTTATGCTAAACGGCGCGATAACCGTCGGCACACTTGACGGCGCGAATATTGAGATACGCGAGGCGGCGGGAGAGGACTGCTTCTTCCTCTTCGGACTTACGAAGGAGGAGGTAATCGCCAAAAAGGGCGGCTACCGCCCCGACCTCATCTGGAAGAGAAACCCTGAGCTTAAGCGTATACTTGACGCGGTCGCGAAGTTCGGCTACACCGACCTTGCGAACAACCTGCTTTATCAGGACCCGTACCTTGTGCTTGCCGATTACGAGAGCTACAAGAATATACAAAACTCAATAAGCGAAACCTATAAAGACACGGCTGAATGGAACAGAATATCGGCTATGAATATTGCGGGCGCTGGGGTATTCTCCGCCGACCGCGCCGTTCGCGAGTACGCCGATAATATCTGGAAAGCAAAACCCATATACTAAGTTTCTTCGAGGCTTTATGACTGAATTCAACAGCAGAAACCCCTTTTTCAAGGCTCCCTTCGGCGCGGTGGCGGAGGACGAAGAGGTCGTCTACTTCGTAAAGGCGTCAGAGGATATCGCGAGTATGTCGCTCGCGGTAAGCGACGTGCTTCATAATACGGTGACCGAGTACCCCATGCAGAGGATAGCGGACGGCTTTCGCCTTACCCGCAGTTTTCCTGCGCGGGGACTCTTTTTCTACTGCTTTCGTTTACCGAACGGTTTAAGTATATATAACGGTGGCGCGGCGAACGGCTTTGAAGCGCCAGCGGGCGCATGGTTTCAGCAAACTGTCTACGCGAAGGACTACGAGCCGCCGAAGGGCTACGCGGGCGGAATTATGTATCAAATCTTTCCCGACCGCTTCAATATCGGTTCCTGTGGAGTGCTTAAAAGTCCCTTTTCAGACAGGCGACTTCACAGCCGCTTGAGCGATACCCCCGATTTTCTACCGGACGAGAGCGGGGTAGTAAGGAATAACGACTACTTCGGCGGAAACCTTATGGGAATAGAGGAGAAACTCGGATATCTTAAAAAACTCGGTGTGACGATAATATATCTTAACCCCGTCTGCGAGGCGCACGCGAACCACCGCTACAACACGGCGGATTACCGTAAGGTTGACCCGCTGCTCGGAACTAACGAGGACCTAAAGCGGCTATGCGCGGCGGCGAAGGCGAAGGATATAAAGATTATTCTCGACGGCGTTTTTAGCCATACTGGTGACGACAGCGTCTACTTTAACCGCTACGGGCGCTACGACAGCGTCGGCGCGGCGAGTGGGCGTGAGAGCAGATACGCCGAATGGTATAAGTACGACGAGTCGCGCAAGGATTACGTTTACTGGTGGGGCTTTTCCACCCTACCAGAGGTGAACGAGCTTACCCCCTCTTATGTAGATTTTATCTGCGGTGAGGGCGGGGTGCTTGATTTATGGTTTTCGCTCGGTGTTTCTGGCGTGCGTTTAGACGTTGCGGACGAGCTTCCCGACGAGTTTATAAGGCAGGTTCGAAAGGCGGTTAAGCGCGGCGGCAAGGAACTTATGCTTTTAGGCGAGGTTTGGGAGGACGCAAGCAAGAAATACAGCTACGGCGAGCAGCGCGGCTTCCTTTACGGCGACGAGCTTGATTCGGTAATGAACTACCCATTCTGTAATGCGGTGCTTGATTTTATCCGCACAGCCGACGCGGAAGGCTTCGCTGAAAGGGTAATGAACATATGTGAAAACTACCCGAAGGTAATGCTCGACAATATGATGAACCTGCTTTCCACCCACGACATAGAGCGGGCGATAAACCGCCTTGTTTTCGGAAAGCTTGAGCATTTAGACAAGCAGACGCTAAGCGAGATTAATATGCAGACCGACGAGTATCTAAGAGGAGTCGAGATGCTGAAGCTCGCCTACGCGCTGCTTTACGCGCTCCCGGGAATCCCTTCTATATACTATGGCGACGAGGTGGGAATGACCGGCTTCAAGGACCCCTTCAACCGCGGATATATGAAGTGGCGCGGCGAGGATATAGGGCTTCGCGATTATATACGCGAGCTTGGGCGCGAGCGGCGGGAATACTCCGCGGCGCTTGCCGACGGTGAGATGATTTTCCTTCGCGCAAGCGGCGGCGCTGTGGCGTTTATGCGAAGAAGCAGTGACGAAACGGTTATATTTGCCCTTAACCGAGGCGACAGCGAAATAACAATAAGCTGCGGAAACGGCGAGACCCTTACGGTTCCCCCGTGGCGGCACGTCTTTAAAAGAATATAAAGAAAACTCCGTACTTCTAATGTTAAGTACGGAGTTTTTGTTAGCCATTTGCAGTCCTTCGCTATCTTGGAAAAAGGACATATCATAGAATATATCTTAATTTACAGTAAGAATATATTGTGCTCCTCACATACGCTTCGCATCTCGTCGGACCAAAGCGACGCCTGCACCTCGCCGATATGCGCCTTGCGAAGCATTAGCATACAAAGCCGCGACTGTCCTATGCCGCCGCCTATCGTGTAGGGCAGCTCGCCCGCAAGCAGCGCCTTATGGAAGGCAAGCTTCGCTCTTTCGGGGCAGCCCGCCTTTTCAAGCTGTTCCTTAAGAGACTGCTCGCTGACCCTTATGCCCATACTCGAAAGCTCAAAGCCCATGCCGAGCAGCTTGTTCCAAACAAGTAAGTCGCCGTTAAGCGCCCAGTCGTCATAGTCTGGCGCGCGCCCGTCGTGAGGCTTGCCGCT
>CAYWJF010000020.1:16472-29307 GCA_964458545.1 uncultured Oscillospiraceae bacterium
TCGGTTGTGCGCTGTTCCTTTGTAATTACCTTCTCCCAGTCCCACTGGTCCACGTAGACGGAGTGCAGGTTGTCGAGCTCCTCGTCTCGGCGTATGGCGTTCATATCCGTGTAGATACCCTCGCCCGGCTTGAAGCCGTACTGCTTTAGCGCGTAGCGCTTCCATTTCGCGAGTGAGTGGACTATCTCCGCTTCACCCTGACCCAAATCGGGTATATCGAAGGCTACGGGGCGTTCCACTCCGTTAAGGTTATCGTTAAGTCCGCTTTCTTTTGTAACGAACATAGGCGCCGAAACACGGAAGAGGTTTAGCGCTATGGCAAGATACTTTTGAAAGTTGTCCTTAATTATTTTTATTCCCCACTGCGTTTCGCGCAGCGTAAGGTGCGAGGAATACCCCTCGGGCAGAATAAGGTTTTTCATATCTTCTCCTTTTCAACTCTTTGTTTACGAGAAATCTGTTTATACATAATGTATTGTACAATCGCCGCGATTATCCAGAAGCTGACGATAATTATCGCGCAGTGCATAAAAAACGTTTCGGGAAGAATGTTAATAATGGGGTCGGTGGCGGAATCGAAATACCAGTAATTATTATTAAAGAAAAGTTTGTGAAAGACGACGAAAACGGCGTCGAAATCTATCGCGAAGAGCCCAAGCAGCGCGACGGGCAGCGCGACTGTGGTAATTGAAGAGACAAGCAGAAATCTTCCGTTAGTGCCACGCTTCTTCGCGATTATCGCCGCAGCGACAATTATGAGCGCGCTGAGCGCGCCGAGTATATACACGCCGACAAAGATATCTCTGCACTCGTCAAAATGTATAGCGCCCGTTTCGGAAAAGGCGAGGTCGGGCAGATTAAATTCAGTCTTTTTAAAGGGGGAAAGGAAGTCCATAACCGCTTTATAGTTGCGAACGGCGACCTCCTTAGTAACGCCCGAGTAGCTGCCGATATCAAGATAGTCGTAGTCCAGCTCGTAAACGAAGTCGGCGACGTGAACAAAGCCGAGCCCTAACGCCGTGGCGGCGAGCAGGCAGACAAGCCCGAATACTATGCCGACTATTATGTAATTCTTCTTCATCCTTGTTCCTCTCCCTTAGTGCAGAATTCACAGCCGCAGTAATTCTGTTTATATATCGAGTATTGACGGCTTAGCGTTACCGAACGCAGATACCCGTTTTTCTTCTTAAAGTCGGAATAGAGCCACGGAACGCCCGTGCTCTCGGAAATCTCTTTGCCTACGGCGTTAATTACGTCAGCGTTCTTGTGAGGGCTTACCGTAAGTGTGGTGCAGAACCAGTCGAAGCCGCGTTCCTTTGCCGTATCCGCCGTTTTTTGAAGCCGCAGCCGAAAGCATTCCTCGCACCGCGCTCCGCCCTCTGGCTCCTTCTCAAGTCCCTTAATCTTTGACGAGAACTCGCCGTGGTCGTAGCCGAAATCGAGATACCGCACCTTGCCGCCGTAAATCTCGTTTATTATCCTTATCTGCTCGTTCTTTCTTTTCAGATATTCGCTTTCGGGGCTTATGTTCGGGTTGTAGTAAAGCACCGTCGTGTCGAAGACGTCGGCGACGAGATATATTACCGAGGAGGAGCAGACCGCGCAGCAGCTATGAAGCAGTAGCCTCGGCTTTCTGTCGTACTGCTTTGCTAATACCTCCTCGAAAAATTCATGATATTTCATTCTCTTTCCTCAAATCGCCAAAAAATATTCATATATTATGTATAGTTTAATATTATAACAGATAGATTTCAATTATTAAATAGGGTAAATTCACGAAAAAAACGCGGTTACTTAACAAATGAACAAAAGTGTGGTATTATAGCTTTAATTGCGGGAACGCCGCAATTTATTGTCAACCCTTTTTAAAGGAGATATTTAAGGTTTATGACTGATAACGATAAAAACAAGCCGAACGGCGCGAAGAACGATTTCTTCTCTGACGATTCCGACTTGGACGATTTTTTCGCTAAAATTCAATCGAACGAGGGCGGAAGCGTAAAGAAAGAAGTTCCCGCCGCTCCCGCGAGTAACCCGGCGCCAGATAAGAACGCAACCTACAAGGCCGCGCCGCCGAAGAAAAAGAAGAAAAAATCTTGGTTCTATGAGCTTCTTGAGAAGATAGGTATAGATACCGATGCGCTTGAGCGCAGAAGAGAGAAGCGCGAGGAAGCAAGAGAGAAGAAGGCGGGCAAGGAGCCGACTAAGGCGCAGCGCGTATGGCGCACAATAGGGCGCGTGGTGGTTGTTATCGCCTGTATATGCATAATTATCGGCTGCGTGCTTTCCGTCGCGGTCGCGGTTTACCTCGTAGACGCCACAGCGGACGATGACGAGCTGCTCGACCTTAACGAGATAAAGCTCAGCTATTCCACCGTGCTTCTCGCCCAGAATTCAGAAACGGGCGAATGGGAGGAGTACGAGCGTATCTTCGGCGGTGAAAACCGCGTTTGGGTGAGCTACGCCGATATGCCCAAGGAGCTAATAAACGCGGCTATCGCCTGCGAGGATAAGCGCTTTGAGACCCACCACGGCGTTGACTGGAGACGTACCGCTGCCGCGTTCATCAATGAATATGTAACGCAGATTTACAGTACGACTCAGGGCGGCTCTACCATAACCCAGCAGCTCATTAAGAATATCACCGACGAAAAGGCTGTCGACGGTATAGAAGGCCCGCTTCGTAAAATCAGGGAGATATACCGCGCCATTATGCTCGAGAAGAAGTATTCGAAGGAGCAGATAATGGAGGCGTACCTCAACACCTTCCGACTTAGCGGACAGCTTGCGGGCGTTGAGGCGGCGGCAAACTATTTCTTCGGAAAATCCACCTCTGAGCTTACGGCGGCGGAAAGCGCTGCTATCGTCTGTATAACCCAATTCCCCACCAAATACGACCCGATACAAAACCCCGAAAACAATAAGGAAAAGCGCGAGGACACCGTGCTTTACCTAATGAACGAGCAGGGACTTTTGAGCGACTCTGAATATCAAGCGGCGCTTGCTGAGAGCGAAACGCTTGTTTTCCACGAGGGCGACGTTAATCAGGGTGACGATATCAACAGCTACTTTACCGATACCGTAATAGTAAGCGTTATCAAGGATTTGGTTCAGTACAATAATATGTCCACCGAGGAAGCCGAGGAGCTTTTCTACACGGGCGGCTTAAAGGTTTATCTTACTATAGACACAAAGATACAGTCCACTATGGAGGAATATGCCTCCAATCCCGAGAACTGGCCCGACCTTAAGTATGAGGACGACGGCGTAACCCTTAAAGACGACAAATTCCAGAACCAAGCGGCTATGGTTATTCTCGATTATGACGCTAACCTGCTGGGAATTATCGGCGGAGTTCGTGAGAAGACGGTGAGTCTCGGTTTTAACCGCGCCTATTCCGCGCTTCGTCAGCCCGGTTCCTCCTTCAAGCCCATAGCGGTTTATGCCCCGGGTATTGAGCTTAACTACATTAACTACTCAAGTCTTATTGAGGACGCGCCGAGTAGCTACGACGACGACGACGCTCCGTGGCCCCGCAACTACGACCGCGTTTTCGGATACTACGGAAGCTCGGTGCCTGTCGATAAGGCTATAGCGGTTTCGCTCAACACCGTCGCGGTTAAGGTGCTTAATATGATAGGACCTGAGACGGCATACGGCTTCTGCGAAAACAAGTTCGGTATAAGCAGCCTTGTTGATATAGACGATAACGTCTTTGACAGCAAGACCGGAAAGAGAATGATAGACAAGACCCTTTCGCTCGGCTTGGGCGGTCTTACCTACGGCACAACGCCGTACGAGCTTTGCGCGGCGTACGTTCCCTTCGGAAACGGCGGCGTTTACACAACGCCCCACTGTTATTCAAAGGTCGTTAACGCCCGCGGCGAGGTAATACTCGATACGTCAAAGACCAACCAGACGATACAGACGGTTTCTGAGCAGACGGCGTTTATAATGAATATGCTGCTTCGCAACGTAGCGAACGGCGGTACTGCGTATGAGGTAAGAAACTGCAGTAACGGTATGCCTGTCGGCGGTAAAACAGGTACCTCCTCAGACGCAAAGGACTTCTGGCTCGTAACCCTTAACCCCTACTACGTTATGACGATATGGCAGGGCTATGACGAGCCCGCTTATATGTCCACCTCTATTCGTGAGACTAAGGCAGCGACAAACGCCATAATGAAGGAGATAACGAAAGACCTCGAGGCTAAGAAGTTCCCCGAATGTCCCGAGGGTGTCTTTAGCGCCAGCTACTGCGCCGCGAGCGGTGACTATCCCGCGGCGGACTGCCCCGATGTAAAGACGGGCTGGTACAAGACGGGCTACGGTCCGCAGGCGACCTGCATACACGCGCTCGCGCCCGTTCAGGAGACCAAGACAGAGAGCGACTTCAACCTCGAGTAGTAAACTAAACAGCAATAAAGCCCGACGCACAGCGTCGGGCTTTTCTATAGAGAAAAAGTATGATATAATGTTAACAAACATTTTTGGGGTACATTATATGAAATACGTCTTTCTCGCGGTTTTCATAGTCTTTAGTTTGGTGCACCTTTACGGGACCTATGTTGATAACAAGATTATCCGTGGCGTCACCAAGGGACTTATTATACTAAGTCTTCTTTCCTTTTATATCTTCGCGGTGCCGACGCTTAACAGCATAATAATTATGGCGCTTGTATTTAGCTTTTTGGGCGACGTGCTTTTACAGGTAAAAAAGTTCTTTGTTCTCGGCGGCATAAGCTTCGGCTTCGCGCATATCTGCTTCGCCGTCGCTTTTTCGCGGAACGTCGATTTTTCCACGCTTCCGTGGTGGGCGTACCTTATAGCGGCGGCGCTTTATATCCCACCGATAGTATTTATGTTAAGACGCACGAGGAACTATGCCTCTAAGGCGTTTGCGGCGGCGGTGGCGCTTTATCTACTGGCGCTTTCAAGCACGGGGGCGTTTGCGCTCTTCCAATTAATAAGCCTCCCGGCGCTCGCTACGGTGGTCATATATGTCGGAAGCCTCTTCTTCCTTGTGTCGGATATTATGCTTTTACAGCTTCGGCTCATACCGGGCGTAAAGATATGGCGAAACCATTTTCCTGTTATGGTTACCTACATTATCGCGGAGTTTTTAATTGTTTATGGAACTATGCTTTTAGGTTAGAAAGGAATTATCACAATGCTAAAAATCGAGAATTATTCTAAATCCTACGGACCCGACAAGAAGGCGGTGGACGGTCTTTCGCTTGAGGTAAAAGCGGGCGACCTTTACGGCTTTATCGGGCATAACGGCGCGGGCAAGACAACCACTATCAAATCGGTGGTCGGCATCCTTCCCTTTGAAGAGGGAACAATACAAATTGATGGAATAGATATAACCGCCGAGCCCGTAGAGTGCAAGAAGCGGGTAGCCTATATACCTGACAACCCCGACGTTTACGAGTCGCTTACGGGTATGGAATACTTAAATTTCCTCGGCGATATATTTAGGGTTTCCTCTTCTAAGCGCGAGGCGGCGGTAAAGAAGTACGCCGAAATGTTCGAGATAACGGGCAACCTCAACGACCCGATATCCTCCTACAGCCACGGTATGAAGCAGAAGATAGAGATTATCGGTGCGCTTATGCACGAGCCGAAGCTATTAATTCTTGACGAGCCGTTCGTGGGTCTTGACCCTAAGGCGGCGTTTACGGTAAAAACAATAATGAAGGAATTCTGTGAAGCGGGCGGCGCTATATTCTTTTCCACCCACGTGCTCGAGGTCGCCGAAAAGCTTTGCAATAAGATAGCGATAATTAAGGGCGGAAAGCTTATAGCCTCTGGCGAGATGGAGAAGGTCAAGGGACAAAGCTCCCTTGAGGACGTATTTATGGAGCTTATCGACCATGAGTAACTTATCAATTCTAATTAAAAACAATTTCAGAATGTTTGTCCGCTCGTTAAAGAGCTCGAAAAAGCTGGGCAAGCTCTTTGCCTCGTGGATATTCTTTGCGGTTATCGGTATTTTTCTTGTGACCTCTATGGTCGCTGGCGCTGTGGGGCAAACTACAATGTTTATCGAGCTGGGCGCGCCGGAACTCTCGCTTTACTACGCCGTATGCTATACGCTTATTATTCTTTTATTAATGGCGATACTTCGCGGCACAACCCTTCCGAAGACCACCGACGCTGATTTTCTGCTGTCGCTGCCTGTTACGCGGCGTGAGGTTATTGTAAGTAAGAGCGTCTCAAAGTACATCTTCGAGATGATACCCGTCGCGGTGTTCTTCCTTCCGTATATGGGCGCGTACTTCGCGCTTGTGGACACCTCGGCGCTCTTCTTAGTTAAGGCAATACTCGTGTTTCTTCTTATGCCGCTTATCTCCGTTGGCGTTTCTTACATTCTGAATTTTATAATGTTCAAGATAGGCAACGCCTTCTCCAACCCCCAGATGGTGACCTCAATACTTACGCTCGGCGTACTGGGCGTTTATATGTATATCAATTTCAAGATGAACGGCAGTATGGGTGAAAACGCCGAAACAATACGCGCGTTCTATGAGAGCTTCGCTCCGTTTATCTGGATAGTAAGCTTTTTGTGGAAGTCGAGCGTTACGGGGCTTCTGCTGACGGCGGCTATAACGATTATTCCTTACGCTATCGGCGTGGCACTCTTTGCCGCTATCTTTGGCGCGAAGCAGCGTATGTGGCATTCAAAGAATAAGAATCTTGAGTTCCGTATGAGAACACCGCTCGGCGCGCTTTATAAGAAAGAATTTAAGCGCTACGCTTCCAGCTCGGTTTACATAGTAAACTCAATTATCGGACCGCTTATGTGTGTTGCGTTTTCGGTGCTTATAGTAATTCGAGGCAGTCTCGGCGCGGAGTTCAATTCCATCTTCGCGGAGCCCTTTGTAATTCAGTATCTGCCGATAATACTCATTGTGCTTTACAGCTTTGCCGCCGCTATGACGGTGACAGCGGCTTGCTCTATTTCTCTTGAGGGAAAGGCAATCTACACCCTTCGCGCAAACCCGATATTAGAAAAGGACATTTTCCTTGCCAAGATACTTGTAAACGTCACCCTCTCCGCGCCGCTGACCGCTATCGGAAGCCTCGCGGCGGGAATATCCTTAGGGTTTAGCGCGGCACAGCTTATAGCGACGGCGGTTATTCCTACCCTTGTCTCCGTGCTTATCTCGGTTATGGGGCTTTATATCAACCTTGTGTTTCCGAAGCTTGAATGGGATAACGAGGCTATGGTGGTGAAGCAGAGCACCTCGGTTATGATTGCCGTTTTCGGCGGAATGCTCTTAGCGGGAATACCTGCGCTGTTCTTCTTCTTAACGAACGGACTTCTAAGCTTTACGCTTGGCGCTTTGATACTCGCGGCGTTACTGGCGCTCATTATCTATGGGGCGTGGCGTCTTATAATGACCGACGGAAAGAAGCGTTTCAACGAGCTTTATTAAAGAAATAAAAAAGGGCTTCGGTTAAACCGAAGCCCTTTTATTTTACGTTTTATTCCGGCTGATTCTCAGGATAGCGTATTGCGTAAAGATAATAGCCGTTTGAATTTTTAAGCATAATGTATTCCATATACTTGCTGACCTCGAGCGTGTCGGTGCCCGTTGTTATTAGGTCCGCGGACGAGCCGTTATACTGTAAGTACGCGACGGTCAAGACCTTCGTGTTGCCCGAATTAGTGACGTTTTCTACGCGCGGTATGTAGGAGCCGCTCTGGCTCGTAGCGGGTATCGTGTAGCTGTTCGTGGTGGTATCGAACGAGTACTCAAGGTCAAGGTCATGGAAGGTTTTGTGGGTCACCTTGTACTCGGTGCCGTACATTTTGGTAATGTATTTATCCACGTCTACGCTCGGAAGAATAATAGCGTCATACTCGTTGCGGGAGTATTTCGTATTATCCTCATAGGTGAGCGCCGCCCATATCGCCGCTTCAAGTAAGGTGGTTTCGTCGCCGTTATCTATACTTGCGAACGGCGCGGGGTCGAGCGCGACTAACGGCGAGATTAGAGCCTCGTACTCGGATACGTTTTCTTCTTCCTTTAACAGCGAGCTTACGCCCTGTACGGCGAAGAAGATAATAGTAGCCGCGCCGAGAACAGAAAGTACAAAGGTAAGCAGCCCCAACGCCTGACGGCGGCGGCGCTTGCGTTTATTAGCGCGTTCGCGCTTTAAAGATGTGACGGTATCTGCCATGATTTTATCCTCTTAAACAGTTTAAAACAGTATACCACAACCAATAGGAAAAAACAAAAGAAGAGTTTTCCTAATGTAGCGCTGTCTATTCAAAAACGACCCTTGTATCGGCGAGCATGTCGTGAAAGCCGCGGTGCTGAGGGTCTACGGCAAGCACAAGGTAGCCGATAAGCAGTAGTGACGTGAGATATCGCCCTATCGTCTCGCGGTAGATGACGCACCACCACGAAAGAGGCTTCGACTCACTGCTTACAACCTTGACACGAAGAAGCTTTTTTCCGGGAGTCGCACCCAGCCACTTTGTAAAAAGCACAAAGTAAAGGGTAATAAGCAGATAACCCGCTATATTTGCGGCGGTAAAACCGAAGAATATTTTATCCGTAAAGAAGCCAAGTCTGCCAAAGCCTATAATGCTCGCGACAAGAGAGAGCAGTACCGTAAAGAGCCACGCAATAAGCGAGTCTGTAGCGAACGCAAGCAGACGGCGGAAGAAGCCAACGCAACGGGAGTTATCGTAGAGCTGAACGGGTGCGGCGTTGGCGTTCTGCGGGTTAAACGGTATATTGGCAGGCTGTAGTGAAGTGTAGTTCGGGAAAGCTGGAGAAGCGGGCTGTGAGGACTGAACATAAGCAGAGGCCGCTACGAGAGGAGCCGCCGCTGTATCAGCGGCACCGTTGTCAGTCATAGCCTCGTTTACAGGGTCAGCTGTTTTTTTACGGGTCGCGCGCTTTTTTACAAGCGACGGCTCGCCCGTCTGGTTGTCATACCGAAGGGCATATCCCTCGGGAATAATCGGCTCGCCCGTTTGGTTGTTGTAGCGAAGAGCGGGCGTTTCGTTAGCTTTATTACTGGGCAAGATACATCGGCACCCCGCTTTCGTTGTTTTCCGCGAAGCTTAAAGCTGTTTCCGTTTCGCTCTTGGGAAGAGCGTCAAACGCAGAGGCAAAGAAGCTGGAAAGGGAGCTTACATAAGCTTCGGGGTTGTACCAAGTGTTAACGCCCGCTTCTGTTGAGAATTCTGCGAGAGCCTCGTCGTACAGGCATATTTTATCTATAAGACCGTTGTCAATCGCCTGAAGCGGCGTGTATATGCGTCCGTCGGCAATCGGGATAAGCTGGCTTTTTGTATAACCGCGCCCCTCGCAGACAACGCCTAAAAACTGCTCGTAACACTCGTCCACTATGCTTTGCATAATGGCACGCTGTTCCTCGGTCAGCTCGTCGAAGGAGTTGCCCATCGCCTTGTTTTCGCCCGAGCGGATATATTCTCCGCTTATTCCGAGCTTTTCATACAGTCCCTTGTAGTTGACCATTTCAATATATACGCCTATAGAGCCTACCGTGGCGTTGCGGTTGCAGTATATCTTGTCCGCCGCGCTCGCTATATAGTACGCGCCCGAGCACATCTGCTCGGTGACATACGCATATATCGGGCGACCTGTTGCTTCCTTATAGTCCATAAGCGCAAGATATGCCTCGTCCGAATGGTATACCGTACCGCCGGGCGAGTTGATTAAAAGCATTATTGCTTTGTTGCTTTCGCTTTCCTTCATCATCTTAATTTCAGAAAGCACAACCTCCTGCGTATATCCCGCGGGGTTGCCGAAATAATCGTAGGTGCCCTCTTGAATGGTGCCGTCAATGTCAATTATACCGATATAGTCCGCCGACGGCTCGTCAGCGAACTCCGACGTTGAAAGAAGGCTGTTTGAAAAAGACTTTGCCTTCATCGCGGACGATACTCCGACAATACCCACGGTGAGAAACACCGCGGCGGCTATAACAATTCCTATTACCTGTTTGGTTTTCACTTCCTGTTACCTCGTTTGTAAAAAATAAAAAACAGCGCGTTTGCAAACAGCCCCGATGTCATTGGCGGTATGCCGAAGGGTGAACCTAAGGCACGCCATAAGATTACGACAAATGCCGCCGTGCCGACAGAAGAAAAAAATACCCTGTCGCTATACCGCTTGTTACATATAGAAAGAATAAGCGGTATAAGTAAAGCGGGGCACCAGAAGCAGTACGCTAATAATAGTATAGACAAAACTCCGTCAAATGCAAGTGAAAGGATTAAAGCCGCCGCTCCGCAAAGCAGACAGAAGAAGCGAAAGAGAACGGGGTTTTGACCTTTTTCGCTGTCGAGTGAGCGCCCTAAAACGTCGAAAAAGAGGGCGTCCGCGCAGCTTAGAAGGAAGGCGCAGCCCGACGAAAGGTATACGCAGAGCATAGCGCCTAAGATAATAGGACTTAACGGAAAGGGAAGCGCAAAGCTAATAAGAGAGGGCATAGCAAGACTCGCGTCAGCAGTAGTTCCAAGCCGCCGCGCGAGAATGCCGATAAGAGCAGTAAGAAAGAAAAACGGAATGGATATGGCGCCGCTAATCGCTATGCTTCGCCGCGCGTCGGAAGCGTTTTTTGAAAGAAGAATCCGCCGAACCGACGGAGGACATAAAAGCTCGCCTGTCATAAAGCAGAGGAAGGGAAAGACAAACTCGCCCGCTGAAATAAAGCGCGGCGCTTCGTCGCGTAAATTATAGAAAGCGTCTTTTGCATAAAAAAAGGTGAAAAGGAGACAAAGAAGAATACCCAAGAAAAGCACCGACACCTGTACGCTGTCGCTCTTCTGTGAGGCGCGTATTCCTCCAAAGGCGGCGAATAGGGTTATTCCCGTAAAGCCGATAAGCGAGGCGATGGCGCGATTAACTCCGAAAACGGCGGAGGCTACCGAGCCAAAGGCGCTAATCTGCGCGCCAAGAACGCCGATACAAAACACAATGGAGAGCAACCCCGTAAGCTTTTTAGAGTGCTCTCCGAACCCCTCTTTTATAATATCGCCCACCGTTGCCGCTTTGCTAAAGCCCGAAAAGCGCGGAGCAAGGAAAAGAGCGGCGGCAAGCTGACCGACCGAGAAGCCGAACAGAAGCACCGCGCTTTTAAAGCCCTCCTGAAAGCCCTCAGCGGCATTGCCGAGCGAAAAGCCCCCGCCGATAAAAGCGGCGCAGAGCGAGGCGGTAGAAATAAAAAGCGAGGATGAAGATGAAGGCAAAGCTTTTCGCCGCGACGAGATAAAGCCGTAGCCAAAGACAAAGACTATATATACAAGCGTTATTATGCCGCCAAGCTCCACTAAAACACCCCATGAAAGCGTATTTATTAGTAGAGTATATTTATAAAGATTGATTATTTATGCCCGCTTTGATAAAATAAGGGGTAAGTATAAACTATATAAACAAAAGAGGTTACTCAATTATGAAATATTGCAAGCATTGCGTAATGCCCGATACACGCCCGGGTATAACCTTTAACGAGGACGGCGTTTGCTGCGCGTGCACAAATTACGAGAGAAGAAAGAACATAGACTGGGACAAGCGCAAGCAGGAGTTCAAGGCGCTTTGCGATAAATACCGCGGAATGAACGGACCCGGGGGCTACGACTGCGCCGTCGCCGTTTCGGGCGGTAAGGACAGCCACTATCAGGTGTATATGCTCAAAGAGGTAATGGGTATGAATCCCATACTCTTCTCTGTAGAGGACAACTTCCCAATGACCGAGGCGGGCAAACATAACCTACAGAATATAAGCGAGGAGTTCGGCTGCACAATAATTTCCTGCAAGCCCGATATTAAAACCCAAAAGGTGCTTATGCGCAAGATGTTCGAGAAGTATGGTAAGCCCACTTGGTTTATCGACCGTCTTATCTATACCTTCCCGCTTCATATGGCGGTTAAGTTCAACACGCCGCTTCTTTGCTACGGCGAGAACGTAAGCTATGAGTACGGCGGTGCGGACGACGTTGAGACCTATTCCGCAAGAGCGCAGATAAATAACGGAGTCGCGGTCGGCGTGGACGAAAGCGAGCTTATCGGCGACGGAGTTACCGAAAAGGACCTGTCACTGACCCTTGCGCCTTCAGCCGAGGATATGGCGAAGCTCGACCCGTTCTACCTGTCATATTTTATCGACTGGAATAGCTTTCGCAACTACGAGTTCGCGAAGAGCCGTGGCTTCCACGGGCTTGAGAACGAGTGGAGAAGAAGCCACCATATTGAAGATTTTGACCAGGTAGACAGCCGCGCGTATCTTGTTCACGGTTGGATGAAATATCCGAAGTTCGGTCACGCTACAGCGACCGACTACGCGGCGAGAAGCATACGCTACGGCTTGCTTACAAGGGACGAAGCGATAAAGCTTGTTAAGGAGCACGACCACGCGCTCGACTCGCTCTGTGTGCGCGACTTCTGCGAGTTCGCGGGCTACAGCGAGACAGAGTTCTGGAGCATAGTGGACAAATTCTATAACCGCGATATATTTAAGAAGAATGAGCTCGGCAGGTGGGTTTTAAAAGAGCCCGTTTGGGAGCAGAAGTAATTTTCGCCCATAGTCAGAGGAGACACAGATGAAGGAAGACGCACCCTCGAAGAACAATCGTGAGTATAAAGTTAGTGTTATTATTCCCGTCTACAATGCCGAAAGAACGCTCGAAAGAGCGTTTCTTTCGGTGAAGAACCAGACGATAGGCTTCGAGAATATCGAACTGCTTTTCTGCGACGACTGCTCGACGGACGGAAGCTATGCATTAATAAAGAAGTGGGCGGCGGAGTATCCCAACGTAAAGGTATTTCAGACTAAGAAGAACAGCGGT
>CAYWJF010000021.1:0-295 GCA_964458545.1 uncultured Oscillospiraceae bacterium
ATAGTGCCTATCGATTATTTCAGACCCGTCTGGGTAATGGACGCACTTCAAAGCGAGCGCTGCACCGCCGTACACGGCGTACCGACGATGTATATTGCCATGCTTGAGCATAAAGACTTCTCAAAATACAAATTTAACCTAAGAACAGGCATAATGGCGGGTTCGCCCTGCCCCATAGAGGTTATGCGAAAGGTAATAAACGAGATGGGAATGAACGAAATTACCATCTCATACGGACAGACGGAGGCGTCGCCTGTTTGTACTATGACGACGACCGACGACAGCGTTGAACGCC
>CAYWJF010000021.1:318-26692 GCA_964458545.1 uncultured Oscillospiraceae bacterium
GCGTTTCTACCGTAGGGCGCGAGCTTCCTGGAATAGAGTGTAAGATAGTAGACCCCGAAACGGGAGAGGACCTTCCGAACGGCGTAGCGGGCGAGTTTGTTGCGCGCGGCTACAACATTATGCGCGGGTATTATAATATGCCTGAGGCGACGGCGCAGGCTATTGATAAAGACGGCTGGCTTCACACGGGAGACCTTGCAACTCGTGACGAAAAAGGTTATTATAAGATAACGGGCAGAATTAAGGATATGATTATCCGCGGTGGCGAAAATATTTATCCTAAGGAGATTGAGGAGTTCCTCTATACTCAGGAGCCCGTTCGCGACGTTCAGGTTATAGGCGTACCCTCGCGGCAGTACGGCGAAGAGATAATGGCTTGCATTATCCTTAAGGACGGCTATAACAGCGTAACCGAGGACGATGTTAAGGCTATGGTTTCAGCCAATATGGCGAAGCATAAGGTGCCGAAATATGTCGCCTTTGTTGACAGCTTTCCGATGAACGCCGCGGGTAAGATACAAAAGTATAAAATGCGCGAATGGGCGGTTAAGCTTTTGCATCTTGAGGATGACGCAGATATAGAAACAGCTTAATTTTTGGGGTGTACGCATGAGTAACGAAACAAAGCTATGTATGAGTTGTATGAACGAGGTGCCTGCAAGCGCAACCTCCTGCCCGCACTGCGGTTTTAACGGAAGCCAGCGCAATCCAGAGATATGCTTACCTATCGGTTACCGTTTAAACAACCGTTATGTTATAGGCATGAGAAAGGATTACGACGGCGACAGTGTAAGCTATGTCGGGTACGACTGCTCGCTCAACTGCATAGTTGAGGTTCGCGAGTTTCTTCCCGTAAATGGTTGCACCCGCGACCCTAAGGATTATAGGGTTAACCCAAAAGCGGGCGCGGAATTGCACTATAAAACCTCGCTTATGGACTTCTGCGAGCTTTTCAAAAACCTCGCGAAGCTGACAAGCGAACAGAATATTATTAGAACCACCGACTTCTTTGAAGCTAACCAGACGGCTTACGCCGTTATGGAGGTTTTTGACGGAATTACGCTAAGGGAGTTCTTGTCGCTAAAGAACGGCAAGGTCACCTATGAGCAGAGCCTATTACTACTTACGCCGATAATCGACGCGCTTTATTCAATACATAAGGTTAACCTAATTCACCGCGGAGTTTCTCCCGATACGGTTTTTATCAGCCGCAGCGGATTTATAAAGCTCGGCGGCTTTGCCACGTCTGCGGTAAGGACGAAGGGTACCGAGGTCGCAAATAAGCTCTTTAGCGGCTATACCGCTCCCGAGCAGTATACAACAAACCAGTTCCAGAGCGCAGCTACCGACGTTTACGCTATAGCTTGTACCTTTTATCGCTGCATAACGGGCATAACGCCGCAGGACGCCGACCAGCGCTGTAACTACGATACGCTTGAACCTATAGCAAATCTTGCGCCCGAAATACCCGCGTACGCGGCTAAGGCTATTTCTATGGGAATGATACTTAACGCCGACACCCGTGTGCAGTCGGTGTTGGAGTTTAAGAAAATATTAAAAAATGAGTACGTTAGCTCCGAAGAGGAGAGCGAAAGCTTAGACGACGAGGACACAGTTTCCGTAAGAGGAAAAAAGAAGACTAATGGAAAAAGCGACAAGGTTCGCCTTATAAGTACGGTTACAATTTTAGGTGTCTGTCTTTTGGTTGTTGGTATTTTTGTTTTCGGTATTTGGAAGTTTGTGCTTAACAGCCAAGGAGCGAATGAAGGCGAACAGCTGCCTACTTCGGATACCATTGAGGTTCCGAACTACGTCGGTATAGATATAACCTCTAAGGATTTTATCCGCGATAACGATAACTTCAACTATCTATTCGAGTCCGAGCATTCCGAGGATGTACCGGAAAACCAGATTATCCGTCAGGAGCCCGCGGCGGGAACTGTTGTTGAAAGCGGAACGGTTACGACTATTACCCTTTACCGCAGCGACGGAAACCTTGTAAAGATGATTGACGTAACGGGCATACACTATAAAGAGGCGTATTCAAGGCTGGACGCTTTAGGGATAAAGTATGATATAAAAGAAGTCGCTACCGAGCTGTATACAAAAGGCTACGTTATTTCTCAGGACATAAAGAAGGACGAGGAGATTAATGCCAGCACAAGAACGGTTACGCTGACTATAGCCGAAACCGATGAGAATGACGCGGAAGAAGACGAATTTAACAGGTGATTTATGAAACTATGTTTTTCGACACTTGGCTGTCCCGACTGGAAACTAAGCGAGGCATATGCCGCCGCTAAGGATTTAGGCGTAAAGGGGATTGAGATACGCCGCCTTGAGAATATCGGTTTTGCGCCTGATATGAAGGCGTTCGGGTCGGGAAAGATAGGCGATACCCTTTCGCTGCTGATTTCGGGCGGGGTTGAGATACCGCTTTTAGCGTCGCACGCCGTTTTCGGAAAGCGTGAGCTTGCGCCGCTCGCCGAAAAGGAGATAGACGCCTATTGCGAGCTTGCAAAAAAGCTCGGTACGAAATATATAAAGATATCTCTTAATAAAGAGCCTAACGATTTTTCCATAGATAATGATACTGCGCTGGAAACGGTGCGAAAGCTATGTAAAATTGCGAAGGGCTACAGCCGTAAGCTGTTAATTATGACAAACGCCGCCTTCTCTGACACTGCCAAGCTAAAGGAGTTCATAGATAAGGCGGGTTGCGACAATCTCTTTGCGCTGTGGGACATAAACTACACCCAGCGCCTCGGAAGCGAAACGCCAAAAGAGAGCATGGCGAACCTTAGGTCGTTAATAAAATTCGTTCACTTAAAAGATTCCACGGGCGTGAACGCGGACGGAAAGATAGTGTTTTGCCCTCTCGGAAGCGGTGACGTTAAGCTAAAGGAAGCGTTGCTTCTGCTTCGCGACAGCGGCTATGACGAATATGTATCTTTCGAGTGGAAGAGAAGCTGGGGCGAGGAGTTCTCAGTTCCGGGAATAGCGCTTTCCCATTGTGTTTCCTTTGTAAAACGTATAGTTGAATAAAAAAAGGCTTCAGCGATTAGCTGAAGCCTTTTAAAATATTTCCCTAAAACACGAAGTTGCCGTCAACGAAGACCGGAATTTCCTTTCCGTCGTGCGTTACCCCCGTAACGGACAGGTCCTTAGTACCAATCATAAAATCAATATGGGTGTTCGAGTCGTTAATGCCGCGTGCCTCATATTCCTCGTTCTTTACCGAGTCTGCATCGGTGAAGCAGGGGATAGCCTCGCCAAAGGCGATATGGCAGGAGGCGTTCTCGTCAAAAAGGGTGTTGTAGAAGAGTATTCCGAGGTTTGAGATAGGCGAATCATAGGAGATAAGCGCCACCTCGCCGAGGAAGCTTGCCCCGTCGTCAAGTTTAGTCGCGTCAAGTAGAATATCCTCGTTCTTTCCTGCCTTGACCTCAACTATCTTTCCGTTTTCAATTCTGAACATAAAATTTTCAATCAGGCTACCGCTGAGCTCAAGCGGCATAGAGGAGTAAACAACCCCGTTAGTGCCGTACTTCTTTGGACAGGTAAAAACCTCATAGGAGGGCATATTAACGCAACACCGTACGCCAGAGGTCATCGTCTCGCAACCGCCTGCCCAACGGTGGTTGTCGGCAAGCTCCACCGTAAGGTCGGTACCGAGTGAGTTCTTGTATTTCAGATATTTAAAGTTGTAATCGGTAAGAACCTTGGCTCGCTTCTCGGTTTTATCGATATGCTCGTTCCAAAGCTCTACTACGTCGCCGCGGTCGTTCACGAAAACTGTTTTAAGTATCGCGTCCCACAAAAGCGACATAGCCTCGTCCTCGGGCTTGTCGGGAAAAACCTTTTTTGCCCAAGAGGGAATAGGAACAGAGGCTATACACCATTGAAGCTCGTTCGCGGATTGAAGCAGGCGGTAGGTTTTCATAGCCTCCATAGAAGAAATCTGGTTTCGGCGGATACGGTCGCTGTCCACGCCGCTTAACGCCTCAGGGTCACGCGCGTATATATGAAGAAACGCCGCGCCCTCCTTTGAGTAGCTGTCGGTAAAGACCTTTCTGTATTCGGGCGCTTTGTCGAACACGTCGTTTTCGGCGTATAGGAAGCGCTGTCTTGCAAGGCCGTCGTCCGACCAGTTCATAACCACCTCGCGGCAGCCTCTTTCGTATGCGTATTTTGCGCAGAGTCTTGCGAAATCAGCGCACTCCACGGGCGACGACAGCACAAGCGTCTGCCCCTTTTGTACGTTAACGCCGATTTCCACAAGCGCTTTTGCGTATTTTTCCTTGCTGGTCATTAAATATGCCTTCTTTCTTATTCGCTCAGATTACCGAGCTTTGATATTGCCTTTTCCGTAGTAAAATCCTCAAAGCCAAAGAGAATGAGGATATCCGAATAGGGTGTTTTCGCAAGCTCGGCGTAGGAGCCGTTATAGTAGCGCGGGTCAATTAAAACTATTTTGTTATAATGCTCTGTCAAGAACGGGACGAAGCTGTCAGCAAAGGAGTCGCGGATAATAAGGATAGAGTCGCTCTTATTAATGCTGTACGGTGTTTCTATCTCGCTGTAGCCGCTATTGCCGTAAAGGAATGCCGAATACTTATCACGCTTTGTAAACTGCTCAAGATTGTAAATACCGTCGTAAACCACATCGTCGCGGATTATCCTGCCCTCAAAATCGAAATACTCTATCGTATCAGGAACGGCTTTAAAAAACTTGCTCTTAGAGTAGCTGGTCCCGAGGAAGCCCTCTACGGTGTTTGGCGTTTCGGAATTATAGTTAAAGACTGGCGTTAGGTCCGCTTCGGAAGCAAATCGCGAATAGGCAAGCCACGCGCCGTATGTTGTCCAGTGGTGGTCGGTGCGGTAGTAGATGTATTTATCACAGTTCGCGTTGAGCGCTTCAAGCACGTTTACGGGGGTAGTTGAATTAGAGAGGTAGCGGTTTATTTCGGGGATAAAGAAGCCCTCGTCCACCACGGGGGTGCCCGCGGGAAGCTTGTCTGTCAAGGGATAGAAAGAGGAGGGAACAACCATAACGTAAACGTTACTGGTTGAAGAGAAGGAGAAGGCGTCAATCGCCTCGAGATTCTCCGTAAGCGTCTTGTCGTCAAAGCTGTAAAACTTCGGGAACATATAGCCGTCCGTACCGTAGATAACGCCGTTGTTTTCGGTTTTGAGAAGCAGATATTCACTAACCGACTTTGTGGTTATCCAGCTGTCGCGGAACATAAACTGTTCGGCGATATATTTTTCGTATTTGGTCGAGAAGCTACCGTCAACAAGACTGTTCCACGAAAGCTTCGGGCTTTGCGCGAGATACTTGTTCTCGTTTTCTGAAAACTCCTTATCAGGCAGTAGAGTGCTGATGAGGCTATATATTGTAATAAAGCCGAAAACTATTAAAAACAGAATTCCGTTGTTTTTTCTTTTCATAATCTCCTCCTAAAACCTAAAGTACAAGAACGGGTTGTAGGTGGAGTCTACGAGGTAAGCAACGCAGATGACGAAAAGCCCCACAAGTAAAACGTTCCTTACAATTAGGTTTTCCCGAAGTTTTGAATATAGCCTTGAGGAGAGCGCGGTTGAAAACCAGCAGCCTACTATAAGGCTTACGGCATAGTTCCTAAGATAATACACACCGCTAACCGCGGCGCCGTCGGCGGTTAGGAAGGTGGGGACGAAAAGCTTACTTAGAAAAACGCCGAGCTGAGAAAAATCGGTTATGGCGAAGAGCGCCCAGCCAATGACGATTGTTAATAGAGCATAGACGTGAGATATGAACTTGTGTTTATTTAAAAAGCCGATAAAGCCAAGCTTTTCTATTGAAAGAAGAACGAAGAAGTACATTCCCCAGAAGATAAAATTCCACGAAGCGCCGTGCCAGAAGCCGGTAAGCGTCCACACAACGAAAAGGTTAAAGGTTGTGCGCCAATATCCCTTTCGGTTGCCGCCGAGTGGGAAATAAACATACTCACGAAACCACGAGCTAAGGGTAATGTGCCAGCGCCGCCAGAATTCCGTTACGCTGCGTGAGGAGTAGGGAGCGTCAAAGTTCTTCGGAAAATGGAAGCCAAGCATACGACCAAGCCCTATTGCCATCTGGGAATAGCCCGAAAAGTCAAAGTATATTTGAAGGGTAAAGGCTATTATTCCGAGCCACGCAAGCCCCGTGGAAACGGAGTTAAAGCCAAGCGTTTCCACCTCGGTCCAAAGCGCGCCGACGTTATTCGCAATAAGCACCTTTTTCGCGAGTCCTATTATAAATTCCTCCATTCCGTCGCCGAGGTCGGTGCCCGTTATCGTTCTTTCCTTTAGCTCACGGTGTATATCCGTATAGCGAACGATTGGGCCAGCGATAAGCTGCGGAAAGAGCACCACGAAGGCGGAAAGGTCGATAAAGTTATGCTCCGCTTCCACCTTGCGGCGGTAAACGTCGATAGAGTAGGAAAGCGTCTGGAAGGTATAAAAGCTAATGCCGAGCGGCAGCGTAAGCTCAATAAGCGGTATGGTTATATGGAAAACGGAGTTTATATTCTCAGTAAAGAAGCCGAGATATTTAAAAACAAAGAGGAAACCGATACTAATAATCAAAACCGCGAGGAACACGACGCGGCGAAGTGATAATAAAGAGCGGCTTTTATTTTCGTTAATATTTGCTTGCGCTCGCTTGTCCAGCGCCTCTATCGCAATAGAGCCACCGTAGTTTACGAGTATGGTCGCGAGCATTATCGGGAAATAGCGCACCTCACCCCACGAATAAAACACAAGACTTACGATAAATAGCGTAAGGTTCTTGTACTTCTTCGGGGTTAGGTAATACAATATGAGCGCAATAGGCAGAAACTGAAAAACAAATAGTAAGCTGCTGAAAACCATAAGCGACTCCGTTTTTCTTTAAATTACAAACTATTATACTATAATAAGCATAGCGACTTCAACTCGATTTTTTTGTAAAAAAAAGAGCAGCTTTCGCCGCTCGAGAAAAACCATATAATGTTCGTTAAATGATTACTGACGTTTTACTATAACCGTGTCGGTATCGCCCGCGCGTACGGCGCGTTCAAGCGCCTCGGCGAGAGTCTTAAAGCTGTTCGAGGAAAGCGTTGCGCCCGCTACTACGTCCACGGAAGCCGCGCTCGGGTTCGCGAGATACTGGTTTATTAAGTCTTTATAGTACTTTTCGGGATAGGTACCTCCGTCGAGAGATTGCATATCCTTACGAAAATCCTCGGAAGCTGATTTTAATTCTCCGTTTTCATTGACCGCGTCTGCGTTTATATCTGTTACCGCGCCGCTTTCAAAGGTAATTTCAACGAAATCCTTATAGCCGTGCTGGTCAAAGTCCTCGTACTCAGCACGATAGGTGCCGTCAGGTACGACAACCTCGCCGCTGCTGCATGCCGCAAAAACAAGAGAAACAATCAGCGCGAGAATAATTGCTATTGATATTTTCTTCATATTTATCTTGCCTCCTTGTGCGAACTTGTTTATTATATTAAACATAGCCTATAAAGTCAATTTTTGAAGAAAAGGTTTTCTATGGTGCACAAAAAAAGAACTCGAAATTTGTTGAAAAGATTAGCGCTGACTGCTATCGCTCTATTTGTTGTTGCTATAACGGGGTGCGGCGCAGATGAAAAGACCGCATTAAAAACCTCCTATATTATGAGCACGGTAGTGACCCAACAGCTTACGGGAAGCGGCAGCGAGAAAGCCGCCGCCGATATTGAAACGCTTCTTTTCGGCTTTGAAAACGAAATCAGCCTTTACGCTGAGGACTCATATATCCGCGATATAAATGAAAAAGCGGGAAAGAGTGTTGCGGAGATAGACGAAAGCGCTTATTCGCTGTTATCAAACGCTAAGGCGTGCTGTGAAAAGAGCGGCGGTGTGTTTGACGTTACAGTAGGTCCGCTAACGCTATTGTGGGATATAAACGGTGAAAATCCCCACGTTCCGCCAGCTGACAGCATACAAGAAGCGAGGTCTTATGTGGACTTTGAGGGCTTGCTGCTCTTTAAAGAAGACGGAAAGTATTCGGCGAAGCTCACCGAAGATGGCGCGGCGCTTGACCTCGGTGGTATTGCGAAGGGCTACTCGCTCGACCTTTGTAAAGAGCTTCTAATGAAGAGTGAGCTGGAGTACGGTTTTATCTCGATAGGCGGGAACGTGCTTGTCTATGGGGATAAGGGTGGCGCGGGCTTCAACGTTGGACTTCGCGTGCCCGAAAAGGACAGCGCCGAAAGCTTCTGCGTGCTAAATCTTTGCGATACGGTGGTCTCCACGACGGGCGGATACGAAAGATATTTTATTGAGGGCGGGAAGGTATACCATCACGTCCTTGACCCTCGAACGGGCTATCCCGCCGAAAGCGACCTTGTTTCTGTGTCCGTCGTTAACGAAAGTGGGTTTACCGCCGACTTTCTGTCAACGTGGCTTTATATAATCGGGCGAGATGAAGCGATAAAAACAGCGAACGAGAACGGTTATGAGGTGGTGCTTATGGACGAGAACGGCGAGGTGTTTATAAGCCGCTCGCTTGAAGATAACATAGCGGCAAACTCTTGTGATACAGCTAACTATACCTTTAAGTATATTTGAATTATGTCGAAACTATTCTGAGGGAAGGGGAGAGACGCTTTGAGAGACAGAAAAGCTAAGAAGGTCGCGTTTATGGGACTCTTGTTCGCGCTTGCTATAATTTTGTCCTATCTTGAGTCGCTTGTGCCGTCTGTTATTCCCGTTCCGGGAATTAAGCTTGGGCTTTCGAATATTGTTACGATGTACTGCCTCTTCTTTCTTAACGCGCCCGCGGCGTTACTGTTGGCGCTTTTAAAGTCGCTGTTTGTGCTCTCTACTCGTGGCGCGGTGGCGGCGCTTATGAGTGCGGCGGGCGGTTTTTTCTCGGTAGCAATAATGACCTTGGCTAATAAGCTTCGCGCGTCCAACGGACTTACGAGTGTTGCGGGAGCGGTTTCGCACAATATGGGTCAGCTTTTTGTCGAGTACGCTATTATTGGCACGCCCGTTCTCTTTTACTATCTTCCCGTGCTTGTAATAAGCGGGGTGGTTATGGGGGTAATTACGGCGTTTATTCTAAAGGCGGTGCTCCCGCTAATAAAAAATTTTAACGAAACGTAAATTCGACCTGTTACCTATTGACATTTCAGATAAAAGGATTAAAATAGTCTTTAGCACTCAAAGATAAAGAGTGCTAACAAAACGAATTGGAGGATATAATATTATGGAACTAAAACCTCTGGCAGATAGAGTTGTCGTAAAGATGACGGAAGCCGAAGAAACAACAAAGAGCGGAATAATCCTTACCGCGTCAGCGCAGGAGAAGCCCCAGATAGCCGAAGTAGTGGCAGTAGGCCCCGGTGGACTTGTGGACGGCAAGGAAGTTGAAATGACCGTTAAAAAGGGTGACAAGGTTATTATCAGCAAATACTCGGGCACCGAGGTTAAGGTGAACGGTGAGGAATGCACGATAGTAAGACAGTCTGATATACTTGCGATAGTTCTTTAAAAATAAGGAGTGAATTGAAATGGCTAAGGATTTAAAGTACGGCGAGGAAGCTCGCAAAAGCCTTCAGGCGGGCATTGATAAGCTTGCGGACACGGTAAAGATTACGCTCGGACCTAAGGGCAGAAACGTAGTGCTCGACAAAAAGTTCGGCGCGCCGCTTATTACTAACGATGGTGTTACAATAGCTAAGGAAATAGAGCTTGAAGATAAGTTTGAGAATATGGGTGCGCAGCTTATAAGAGAAGCGTCCACAAAGACTAACGACGCCGCGGGCGACGGCACCACAACCGCGACCCTTCTCGCGCAGTCGATGATTAAAGAGGGAATGAAGAACGTTTCCTCCGGCGCGAACCCGATGGTTCTTAAAAAAGGTATGCAGAAGGCTGTTGATACCGCAGTAAAGGCTATTGTTGATAATTCCAAAAAGATTACGGGCACGGGCGACATAGCGCGCGTCGCTACCGTTTCGGCAGGTGACGAGTTTATCGGCAAGCTTATTGCCGAGGCTATGGAGAAGGTTACCTCCGACGGCGTTATAACTATTGAGGAGTCCAAAACCGCCGAAACCTTTACCGAGGTTGTCGAGGGTATGCAGTTTGACCGCGGATATATCACCCCCTATCTTGTAACCGATACCGAGAAGATGGAAGCGATTTTCGACAATCCCTATATCCTCATTACAGATAAAAAGATTTCCAATATTCAAGAGATTCTCCCGCTTCTTGAAAAGATTGTACAAACGGGCAAGAAGCTTGTTATAATCGCTGAGGACGTCGAGGGCGACGCTCTTGCGAACCTTATTGTTAACAAGATTCGTGGAACCTTTGTCTGCTGCGCGGTTAAAGCCCCGGGCTTCGGCGACAGACGCAAGGAAATGCTTCAGGATATCGCAATTCTCACTGGCGGCAAGGTAATAAGCGAGGAGGTCGGTCTTACCCTTCAGGACGCGACGCTTGACGACCTCGGCTCAGCCGCAAAGGTACAAATAAAGAAGGAAAACACCATTATTATGGACGGCGCGGGCGACAAGGAAGCTATAAGCGCGCGCGTGGCACAGATTCGTTCGCAGATAGAGAACACAACCTCCGACTTTGATAAGGAAAAGCTTCAAGAGCGTCTCGCGAAGCTCGCTGGCGGCGTTGCTGTTATCCGCGTAGGCGCGGCTACCGAAATAGAGATGAAGGAAAAGAAGCTTCGCATAGAGGACGCCCTTTCCGCTACAAAGGCAGCGGTAGAAGAGGGTATCGTCGCGGGCGGCGGAGTCGCGTTCATTAACGCTATTGCGGCGGTTGAGAAGACGGTTGCCGAATTTACCGAGGACGACGAGATTACGGGCGGACGTATTGTGCTTAAAGCGCTTGAGTCTCCTATTCGCCAGATAGCCGTAAACGCGGGTCTTGAAGGCTCGGTAATTATCGATAAGATTAAGGCAAGCGGCAAGAACGGCTACGGCATAGACGTGGCGAAGGAAGAATACGGCGATATGATAGCGAACGGTATCGTTGACCCGACCAAGGTTTCGAGAAGCGCGCTTCAAAACGCGGCTTCCGTTGCGGCAATGGTGCTTACGACCGAGGCTCTTGTAGCCGACATTCCCGAGCCCGCACCCGCAATGCCTATGGGCGACGGCGGCATGGGCGGAATGTATTAATCCGAGCCCTTAATAGAAGTATAAGTCACCCTGTTTATGTCAAACATAAGCAGGGTGATTTTTTATGACAATTAAACGTGTATATGCGGTTTTCGCAGCCTTTGCCTTGGTTGCGAACCTGCTTATGATAAGGTTGTTCTTCATTGTTACGAACGAAAGCTACGCCGCCGCGGCTACGGCGCAGTCTGTGTATACAAAAACCGTGGCTGTTCGCCGCCCAGACTTTTTTGACCGTTTCGGTCATCCGCTTACAGGAACAAGTAGCAGAAGTATCGCGGCGGTTTTTCCCGGGCAGCAAGCCGGCAATCTGTTGTCGGATTATATTTTCAGAGATGATAGAGAGTATTATAGAGAAGCTCTTATAAAAAACGAGCCGTTTACTGTAGAACTTGTTAAGCCGCTCCCCGCCGAAATACCGATAATGGTTATTGAAACGCCGAGAAGATACTCAGACGACACCCTTGCAAGCCACCTTATAGGATATCTTGACTACAAGGGCAGCGGCATAAGCGGGCTTGAGCTTGCGCTTAACGGTCATTTGTTAGAGAACGAAAGCAGAACAGTACTGCGCGTCGGCGTGAATGCCAACCGCGAGATAATAAACGCAGACAGCGCCGAGGTGTTTGACGAAGGAACGGCAAACGCTGAGATTACCCTTACTATAGACAAAGGGCTTCAAGCGGCGGCGGAAAGGATAGCGGACGACTGTTTTAAGAAGGGCGCGATAGTTGTACTCGACTGCGAAAGCGGCGAGATACGCGCTGTTGTTAGTCGCCCGAACTTTAATCAAAACGATATTTCCACAGCAATAGAACGAGGCGACACCTCTTTAATTAACCGTGCTTTTACACCCTACAGTCTCGGCTCGGTGTATAAACCCGTTATTGCCGCGGCGGCGATAGAAGCGGGGCTTGGCGGCTTTCGATACGAATGTACAGGAACGATAGAGCTTGAAGAAGGCGTCTATTCGTGCAACGAAGCTAAGGCGCACGGCGAGCTTGATATGAACGACGCGCTGACCTACTCGTGCAACACATACTTCATAGCGTTAGGTCAAAAACTCGGTGGAGAAGCCGTATATAATATGTCCTCCTCGCTCGGCTTCAAAAGAAAAGCGGCGCTTTGTGAGGGCTATAATGTAGCAATGGGTCAGCTTCCCGAAAAGGAAGCTCTATCAAAGGGAGGCGGCGAGCTTATTAATCATTGCTTTGGGCAGGGAAGACTGCTTGCCTCGCCCTTACAGGTGGCGGCATATATGAACTGTATTGCGGCTGGCGGGTTATACACGAAGCCTACCGTGGTGCAGAGTATCGGCGAAATTGAATGCGAAGCGCCTAAGCGTTCGCGTGTTATGAGCGAGGAAACAGCGACGCTTCTTTCAAACTATCTTTGCTCGGTTACCGAAAAGGGAACGGGAAGCTACGGGAAGCCCGAATATCTGTCAGCGTCGGGCAAAACGGGTACGGCGCAAACGGGAAGATATAACTCCGACGGAAGCGAGGCGGTAGTAGGCTGGTTCTGCGGCTTTTTCCCAAGCGAGGCGCCGCGCTATACTATAGCGGTGATGGTGGAAAACGAGGGCTACGGCTACGAAACGGCGGCGCCCGTGTTTAAACAGCTTGCGGACTTCATAACCGTGCGGGAAAAGCTCGAATTTCCTTGACAAAGAAGTAATAACTTCTTATAATGGCTATGTTATATTTCTAACGGCTTTGACGCGGCTTCGCCACCCGCCGAGCTTCGCATTCGCGACGATACGACCGCGTTAAGGTCGCAACGAGCGGCGCGTTTTTTACGCGCAATGTGGGTGGTACCGCGGAGATGACCTTCGTCCCAACTTTGGGGCAAAGGTCTATATTTTTGCAAATTATTATTTTGGAGATAGAGATTATGGAATGGACCGGTTTAAACGAATTAAGAGAGCAGTTTTTAAGCTTCTTTCAAAGCAAGGGGCACTACCGTATGGAGAGCTTCCCCCTTATCCCGCAGGACGATAAGAGCCTTCTTCTTATTAACTCAGGTATGGCACCCTTAAAGAAATACTTTTTAGGTCAAGCGAAGGTGCCGGGTAACCGCGCCACCACCTGCCAGAAATGTATCAGAACCCCCGACATCGAGCGTGTGGGAAAGACCTCGCGCCACGGTACATATTTTGAGATGCTCGGAAACTTTTCCTTTGGCGACTATTTCAAGGAAGAAGCGACCACTTGGGCGTGGGAGTTTATAACCGAAGTAGTCAAAATGCCGATTGATAAGCTTTATGTGTCAGTTTTTGAGGACGATGACGAGGCTTATGAGATTTGGACGAAGAAGCGCGGAGTTGACCCTTCGCATATGGTTCGTCTCGGACGCGAGGACAACTTCTGGGAGATAGGCAGCGGTCCTTGCGGTCCCTGCTCGGAGATATATTTTGACCGTGGCGAAAAGTACGGCTGCGGCAAGCCCGATTGCGCTGTCGGTTGCGACTGTGACCGTTATGTTGAGTTTTGGAACCTTGTTTTTACACAATTTATTTCTGACGGCAACGGAAACTACTCGAAGATGGAGCACGGCAACATTGATACGGGTATGGGACTTGAGCGTCTCGCTTGTATCTGTCAGGGGGTAGATAACCTCTTTGAGGTGGATACCGTCCAGAATATAATGAAGCATATCGAAAGAATAGCGGGCGTTAAGTACCACGAGAATGAGAAGACCGACGTTTCCCTTCGCGTCATCACCGACCACATAAGAAGCACGGTGTTTATGGTCGGAGACGGCGTGGGACCCTCTAACGAGGGGCGCGGCTACGTTTTAAGAAGGCTTTTAAGAAGAGCCGCGCGTCACGGACGTCTGCTTGGAGTAAACAAACCCTTCCTTTTTGAGGTATGCGACACAGTAATTAACGAGAATAAGGGCGCGTACCCGAACCTTGAGGAACACAAGGACTACATAAAAAAGGTTGTAAAGGCGGAAGAGGAGCGCTTCGCAAAAACCATTAACGAGGGCTTCGAGCTTTTGAACGGAATACTTGACGATATGGCGAAGAGGGGCGAAACCGTCCTTTCTGGCGAGGAGGCGTTCCGTTTAAGCGACACCCTCGGTTTTCCGCTTGACCTTACTAAAGAGATAATAGCCGAGCGAGGCTGCACAGTGGACGAGGAAGCCTTTACAAAGCTTCTTGCCGAGCAGAAGAAGCGCGCGCGCGACGACGCTAAAAGCCGCGACGTAAGCTGGGAGACCGACCTCTTTAAGGGACTTGATATAAAGCCCACCGAATTTGTCGGTTACGATATGCTCGAATGCGACGCGAAGGTGGAGTTTATCGTCGCTGACGGTGAAGCCAAGGATAGCGCAAGCGAGGGCGAGGCGGTAAAGCTTATCCTCGACAGAACGCCTTTCTATGCCGAAAGCGGCGGTCAGGTAGGCGATAAAGGCGTTATCGGTCTTGGCGCTGTATCGGTAGAGGTGTTCGACTGCAAGAAGACCGCCGAGGGCTATTATCTGCATAGCGGCGTAGTGAAATCGGGTGTTCTTGAAAAGGGCGCGAAGGTCACGGCGGCTGTAGATAAAAAAATAAGATATTCTATTATGCGTAACCACACCTCCGCGCATCTTCTGCAAGCTGCGCTTCGCAGGGTGCTCGGCGACCATGTGCATCAAGCGGGCTCGTTCGTAGACGCCTCACGTGTACGCTTCGACTTCAGCCACTTTGAGGCTATGAAGCCAGAGGAGATTAGCGAAGTAGAGCGCATAGTAAATGAAAAGATACTTGAAGCTATTGAGGTCAATAAAAAGTCTATGCCGATAGACGAGGCGAAGAAGCTCGGCGCTATGGCGCTGTTTGGCGAAAAGTACGGCGACGTTGTTCGCGTAGTGGACGTGCCCGGTTTCTCGCTTGAGTTCTGCGGCGGTACCCACGTTGACAACACCTCAACCTTAGGGCTCTTCAAAATTCTTTCCGAGTCCTCCGTCGCGGCGGGCGTAAGACGAATTGAAGGCACGACGGGTGAGGGAGTGCTTGAATATATCCATGAACGCGACACTCTAATAAACGAAACCGCTTCAGCGTTCAAGCTGACAAACACGACTGAGCTTCCCGTAAAGGCAAAAGCGGCGTTAGGCGCGGTTAAGGAGCTTGAGAAGGAAGTAGTACAGCTTAACGCAAAGCTCGCGTCCTCCTCGGTGGACGATATAGCGGCGGCGGGCGTTGAGGTTAAGGGAATAAAGGTGTTCGCAAAGGTGCTTGAAAACGCAAACAACGATGCACTTCGCACCGTAGCGGAAACGCTTCGTGATAAGTATCCCGCGTCGGTAACCGTTCTCGGTGCGGTGGCGGACGGCAAGGTTAGTCTTTGCGCCGCGTGCGGCGCTGAAGCGCTTGCAAAGGGCATAAAAGCGGGTCTAATAGTAAAAGAGGCGGCGGCACTCGTCGGTGGCTCAGGCGGTGGAAAGCCAGACTTCGCTATGGCGGGCGGCAAGGACGCAAGCAAGCTTTCAGACGCGGTGAACTCCGCGAAGGCAATAGTCGAAAAGACGCTTGGATAAGGAGAAGTTAAATGGACTGCATATTCTGCAAGATAGTTAATGGTGAACTTCCGAGTACTAAGGTTTACGAGGACGACGTTTGCTACGCGTTTAACGACATTGAACCAAAAGCACCCGTTCATTTCCTCGTTGTTCCGAAAGAACATATTGAAAGCGTGGCAATGGTTACACCCGAAAACAGCGCGGTTGTCTCGCATATCTTCGAGGTAATAGCAAGGCTTTCGAAAGAGCTTGACCTCTCTGAGGGCTTCCGCGTAGTAAGCAATACGGGGGATATCGCGAAGCAGTCGGTTAAACATCTGCATTTTCATGTGTTGGCTAAAAGAAGCTTAGAATGGCCTCCGGGCTAAAGAAACTAAATAATTAATAACGGAGAGTTAAGATGGATAAATTTTATGAATTAAAGGTAGCGGGGCTTAAAAGACAGCTTCCGATATGCAAGGTAAACGACGAGCTTTCAATTGCGGCGTTCATCATGTTTTCTGACGTAGAGCTGACAATAGCCTGCGCTAAGGACCTACTTAAAAAGGCACCCGAATTCGACGTAATAGTAACCGCCGAGGCGAAGGGAATACCGCTTGCCTACGAAATGGCACGCCAGAGCGGCAAAAACTATGTTGCCTGCCGCAAGATGAGTAAGCTATATATGAAGAACCCCGTGGTTGTAGAGGTACAGTCGATAACCACCGCGAGAATGCAGACCCTTTACCTCGACCAGAACGAGATGGATTACCTTAAGGGAAAGAAGATTCTTATAGTAGACGACGTAATAAGCACGGGTGGCTCACTTCTCGCGCTTGAAACAATAGTGAATAAAGCCGAGGGAAACATAGTCGGCAAGGCGGCGGTACTCGCTGAGGGTGTCGCGGCAGAAAGAAAGGATATCTTCTTCCTCGAAGAGCTTCCTGTTTTTGAAACAAAATAACACGAGAGGGCATTTTTATGAAAAGACCGCTTGCGACAGTAGGAACCGTAGTTCTTGTATCGCTTGCGGTTTCTTTTGTTTTTAAAGGGTTACTTCCTGTTATTTTAGCCGTAACGCTGTTCGCGGCGGGAGTGGTTACTGCTGTTTTAAAGAGAAGAACGATTGCTGTTATGTTAATTGCTTCCGCGCTGTCGATGTCCGTAGGAATACTGTCTTTGTATTTTAGTGAAGCGGCGGCTGAATGTCATGCGGGGAAAACCTATACCGTAACCGCCATAGTTACCGCGACAGAAGCGAGAAACAGCAAGGAGTTCATCTATGCCGACATAAAGACGCTCGACGGTAAGACTACGCGAAACATTAAAATAAAGTGCTACGTTTTTCAGAATATTGATGTCGGCGACGAGATAACGGCTACAGTTAAATTCAGCGATGATTTTTATTCTGTTTCACCGAGCTATATTGAATTTTACGGTGAAACAGAAAGTATTGACGCAGTGAACGGTCATAAATATGCGTTGCTTTCGCTCTTTGACAGGATTAAGACAAAAGCTCGCTTTGCGGTTACCTCGGTGCTTTCGGGCGAGGAGGGCTTGCTTGCCGCGGCGATAGTTACAGGCGATAAGTCGCTAATTCCAACAGAAATGAAGCTTGAGTTTCAGCGCGCAGGCGTATCGCATATTCTTGTGGTTTCAGGGCTTCATGTTACCTTTATGCTGTCAACAGTATATCTGTTTTTGGAAAAGACTAAGCTTCACCGATACGCAATACTATTCCTTACGACAACCCTTGCCGTGGCGCTCGTTACTCTGTACGGCTTTACGCCGTCGGTTATCCGCGCCTGCGTAATGGCTGTTATAGTCTTCGGCGGAAAAGCCTTCTATCGAAAACCGGATTCTATTACCTCCCTTGTTTTCGCGGGTCTTGTAATTGTGCTTTTCGATTTGGGCGCCGTTCTTGACCCGTCCTTTCTTCTCTCGTTCGGCTGCTGCTTTGCGATACTTGTGGTTTATCCGTTTATTTCTAAGCGCGTATTTGCGAAGAAAGCAAGCGGAGTAAGGAGAGCTGTGGAGGGACTTTTTAAGTCAGTATTATTAACCTTATCGGTTTCGCTTACTCTGCTTCCTATATGTGTTCTTCTTTCTATGCCTACGTCGTTAGTCGCGCCGTTTACCAACCTGCTTATTGTCTGGACTGTGCCGTTAGAGCTGGGTTTTACCTTGCTGTTGGTATTGTCTTCGTTTCTCGGGCTAAGTCCGCTTGCCTATCTCTTTGGGCTTGGCTCAGGAGTAGTATCAAAGTATATTATAGCTGTATCACGGTTTTCGGCGGGCTTTAGCTTTGCGTCAGTCTCGCTTCACGACAGCTTTTTAAAGCTATGGATACTCTTCGCGGTACTCATTATCGTGGTGTACCTTGCTTTCGGTAAACGCGAACGGCTCAAGGTTGTGGCGAGCTGTGCTTGCGCCGTACTGCTTGCGGGCATTCTTTCAAAGTATATAGCCACGGCGAATAAGCCCGTGCTTACCCTTTACCGCGGAAGCTGCGCTGTTGCGACGCAGGGTGGAGAAAGCGCGCTTATAATATATGACATTAAAAGCGACGAAATTGAGCATCTTCGCTCTTTTCTTGATTACCGTTTAACCCCTGAGCCGAAATATGTTATAATACTTAATGACCTGAGCGATACGGCTGAGCTTGCTATAACGGAAGCCTTTAAAGGAAGCCGCATATTTTCAGCTTTCGACGTTTTCGGAAGCGATAATGTAAAGGTGCGAAACCGAACGGTATTGAAATTCGGCGGTTTTGAGATACTTACTAATGAAAGCTCAGACTGCAAGGTGCTTTATGGCTTTACCACGGCGGAGCTTTGCGCGAAGCTTCCCGACGATACTCAGGAATGCGAAATTCTTATATATTGGCGCGATGTTAACGAGAAGAATATAATCCACCGAGGTTATCCTATTCGGCTTGCCGACAGCTCCTACTGCGACGAGCGCGGCGCGGGCTACACCTACTACGACACGGTGAGCGTATATTTCAACAATTACTTAGACTTTAAGGCGGTTATAGAATAGTGTTAAAGCTCGACGACAGAACAATAAAAAAATCGCTTAAGGACGATGGAATACAGCGCCTTTACTTTGTTGCGGGTAATGACGAGTTTCTTATCGACGCTTGCTCAAAAGCCGTTATTACAGCGATATTCGGCGAAGGTGAAAGAAACCTTACCGTTTTTGACGCGGAGAAGACGGAAGCCGAGGAGCTTGAGGAGTTCTTCCTTAGCTTTTCTCTTATAAGCGAAAGCAAGGTCGCGGTTTTCGACGGCTTTCAGTTAAGTGCGCTCAACGCCGAAAGGATAAAGCTTTTGACGGGTCTTTTCACGGAAATTCCTGATGACATAACCGTAATAATTAAAAGCTTTTCGGATACCGAGAATAAGAGATTTTCCGTCAACAAGACTACCGAAAGCTTTGTCGCGAACGTAAAGAAGAGCGCCATTGTTACCGTGCTTCAAAAGTCTGGCACGGATATTTTGGGCTATATTGAAAAGATAGCGGAGCGCGAGGGCGCGACGATAAGCGACAAAAACGCAAGCCACGTAGCTGAGCTTTGCGCAAATGACCTGCTACTAATAAATAACGAGATTATTAAGCTTGCCGCCTACGCCGATTACGGTGAAATAAAAGCAGAGCATATAGAGAAGCTTTGCATAAGAACGGCGGAATCTGGCGTATACGATATGATAAGCTTTATTGAAAGAAACGACACGAGAAACGCAATTCGCGTGCTTTCGGAGATGCTTGATGAAAGAACCGCTCCGCTCGCAATAAGCTCGGCGCTCAACACCGCGTTTATTAATCTATACCGCGCTCGGCTTGCACGAGACGAAAAGAAGGGCGAAGCTGCGTTGTTTTCCCTTTTCGATTACAAAAAAGGGGACAGAAAGGTAAGTATAGCCTATGAAAGAAGCGGCAGATATACTCAAAAACAGCTTGCAGAAATTATCAATATTCTGTACGGGCTCGACGTAAAGCTTAAGTCGAGCGTAGCAGAAAAACGATATATACTTGAAGAGGGCATAATAAAGGTAGCAAGAAAGGTCGGCGCGCGCTAATGCTAAAGCTTAAGGAAGCGGTAATAGTCGAGGGACGCTACGACGCGGTAAAGCTTGATTCTGTTATAGACGCTCTTATAATAACCACCGAGGGCTTCAATATCTTTAAGGACGAGGAAAAAGCAGAGCTTATTCGCCGCCTTGCGTTAACGGACGGAATAGTAGTGTTGACCGATAACGATTCGGCGGGCTTTAAAATAAGAAAATACATAAGCGATATTACAGCGGGCGGGCGTGTCTTTAACGCCTACGTTCCCGAGGTAATGGGTAAGGAAAAAAGAAAAGCCGTCGCGGGGAAAGAAGGTATTATCGGCGTAGAGGGCATAAGCGGCGAATTGATAGAAAAGGCTATTCGCGAAGCAGTAGGTGAAAGCGCAGAGTTTAACGCTTCAGCTGAAAGGCGGATAACGCTTAACGATTTATACGAGGACGGCTTTAGCGGGCGCAAGGACAGCGAAAGCCGCCGCAACGCGCTGAAAAGCTTACTCAAAATACCGCGCCACCTTTCAACCCGCGCGTTTATTGAGATACTTAACCGCGTCTGCGGCTACGAGAAGTATAAAAAGTTCGCGGAAATAATAAACAGCAAAGCGGAGCAGTGATTACTCCGTTTTTTTGCAACAAAAAAGCTCCGCCGAAGCGGAGCTTTGTATAATACGGTTAGATTTTGTCGTTGCTTCCGAGAACGTTGACTATCTTGCGGGCGACCATATCCTTTACCGCCTGACGTGCGGGCTTGAGATACTGGCGCGGGTCGAAGTGGTCGGGGTGCTCGGCAAAATACTTGCGAATGTTGCCTGTCATTGCAAGACGGATATCGGAGTCAATGTTTATCTTGCAAACTGCGAGCTGAGCCGCCTTGCGAAGCTGTTCCTCAGGGATACCTACCGCGTCGGGCATATTGCCGCCGTACTGGTTAACCATAGCGACAAATTCCTGCGGTACAGAGGAGGAGCCGTGAAGAACTATCGGGAAGCCGGGCAGTCTTTTAATGCACTCCTCAAGAACGTCGAAGCGAAGGGGAGGGGGAACGAGAACGCCGTCGGCGTTGCGGGTGCACTGGTCTGCGGTGAATTTGTAAGCGCCGTGAGAAGTACCGATAGCGATAGCGAGAGAATCGCAGCCTGTCTTGGAAACGAATTCCTCAACCTCTTCGGGGCGGGTGTAGCTTTCGCTACCAGCTTCAACCTTTACTTCGTCCTCAATACCCGCAAGGGTACCGAGCTCCGCTTCAACAACTACGCCGTGAGCGTGAGCGTACTCTACTACCTGCTTTGTTATTGCTACGTTCTCTTCAAAGGACTTGGAGGAAGCGTCAATCATAACAGAGGTGAAGCCGCCGTCTATGCAGCTTTTGCAAAGCTCAAAGCTGTCGCCGTGGTCAAGGTGAAGGGCGATAGGAATCTGCGGGTTTTCAAGCACCGCCGCCTCAACGAGCTTTACAAGATATGTGTGGTTGGCATATGCGCGAGCACCCTTAGAAACCTGAAGGATAACTGGGCTGTTAAGCTCGCCCGCTGCCTCGGTAATGCCCTGAATGATTTCCATGTTGTTCACATTGAAAGCGCCGATAGCGTAGCCGCCGTTATACGCCTTCTCGAACATGTCTTTTGTTGTTACTAATGGCATAGTTTACTCTCCGATACAATAAAAATTTGTACTTCAATTTTATCACGAATACAAAAATAATCAAGTGTATTTGTGTATTTTGCTTGAAATAAGGGCTTTTGTTTGGTATATTTATTAAAGTATTTTGGAGGGTAGAATTATGAGTGAATTAAAAGGCGCTTGTGTAATAGGCCAGTCAGGCGGACCGACCTCGGTTATAAATTCCAGCGTGTGCGGAGCGGTAGAAACTGCACTTAAAAGCCCGCTCATTACAAGAGTACTTGGCGCAAAGAACGGAATAGAAGGAATACTTAACGATAACCTTTTCGATTTCGGCGCTGAGGACAGGAGCGAAATCACGCTTTTAAAGAATACTCCCGCGGCGGCGCTCGGCTCCTGCCGCTATAAGCTTAAAGATTCGTCAGTAGACGATACCGACTACAAAAGGATACTTGAGATATTCAAAATGTACGATGTGCGCTACTTTTTCTATAACGGCGGAAACGATTCGATGGATACTTGCAACAAGGTATCGAAGTATATGCAGAGCGTCGGTTACGACTGCAACGTAATAGGAATACCCAAGACAATAGACAACGACCTCGCGGCTACCGACCACTGCCCGGGATACGCGAGCGCGGCAAAGTATATAGCTACGTCGATTAGCGAAATATCGCTCGACAGCAAGGTGTACAACAAGGGCTCGGTTATTATCTTCGAGATAATGGGCAGAAACGCAGGTTGGCTTACCGCCGCGGCGGCTCTTGCTAACGTGACGGGTGAGGGACCCGACCTCATATATCTTCCCGAAAGAGTGTTTGACGTAAACTCTTTCGTAGCCGACGTTAAGCGGGTGTACGAAGAGAAGAAGAACTGTATCGTCGCTGTATCTGAGGGCGTGAGGGATAAGGACGGGCGCTTTATTTCAGAATACGGAAACGATATAGCAAGCGCGAAGGACGCCTTCGGACACAGCCAGATGGGAGGGCTTGCTTCCACGCTTGTGAATATAGTTAAAAACGAAACAGGCTACAAAACGCGCGGAATAGAGTTTTCGCTTCTCCAGCGTGCCGCGGCTCACCTCGCGTCGCTTACAGATATAAACGAAGCGTACGCCTCGGGCAAGACCGCCGTGGAGAGCGCGACAGCGGGTAAAACCGATATGATGGTGGGCTTTAGCTGCAAGCGTGAGGGTGGCTATAAATGTGAAACGGTTCTTGTGCCGCTTTCCGACGTGGCAAACGCCGAAAAGACCGTTCCCGACGAATGGATAAACGAGGCGGGGAATAATGTTACCGAAGGCTTTATGAATTACGCGCTTCCGCTAATTAAAGGCGAACCCGAAAGAGTTACCGAGGACGGACTCCCGCGTTTTTCGCGGCTTAAGAAAAATAGCATAACAGAATAACCAAAACAAATTAAGGTCCTGTCGATTCAAGACGACAGGACCTTTGTAATGTAATAAATACAATAATTAAATTACGGAATACTGAGTACTTATCTTCATCTCTCTGCAAGAGGTCTGAGAATAGTACTTTGAGGTTATGCGACTGCAGATATTAGGCACGCTATTTTCTTCGGTTTTGTTTACAAGTATTAAGAACTGCAGTTCGCCCGCGCGGGTAAACGCGTCGTAGCTTCTCAGCGTAGTGGAGAGAATATGCTGGAGAATGGACATTTCAAACTGAAGCGACTTTTCGTCTGGCGGAATTTCGTTTCCCTCAAGCGATACGAGGATAAGAAAGCCCTTAACGTCATCCTTTAGGCGCGCTTGAGAAAATAGGTTATAAAACTGCTGAAACATTGCGAAGCCGCAGTAGATACAGCCAGAAAAATGCTTGTGATTTTCGAGAATATCGGTTATCTCGTCGAGTGATTTTCTGTTCGGGGGGTAATAGTCAACAATAGCTTTGTAAACGTCGGCGAAGGAACCGGAAACGTCGGCGCCGTAATAAACCTCCAGCTTATCTACTGTGCTTGTATATGTGCTCAGCGCTTCGCTGAAATTACCTATATCGAGAAGCGCGAGGATGAGCTCCTTTGACACCTCCTCCTCATACGGATAGATGGAAAGAACATGGGTACATATAGATATAACCGCCGTTGCGTTATGTAATGTGCGGTAGTCCGCGCACATTGAAGCGATAAGCTCGACGTAAAGCTTGTGGTAATAGTTTCGCTGAAGCTGCGTCCAGTTGTTTTCAAGCGACACTAAAAAATCGCGTTTATAAAGCGAATTAGCTTTTTCATAAAGAGCGGTACGTTTTATAATGTCATTTTCGGTTTTTGAGCTTTTTATGAGAGTCTCGAACTCGATACAATCTATCGTTGGCGGATAATCTACATTCCAACGATAGGTGTCGTTATCAAAGGTTATACAGGTATCGCCCGACAGTAAGTATGGGTCGATAAGCTTTCTTATTCTGTATACAAGGTTTGTAAGCGCGCCCATTGGGTTGACAGAGGCTTCCTCTGGCCAGAATAAATCTATAAGCTCGGCGGAGAGCACCGCTTCGCCGCTTCTGAAAAGAAGGTACGCCAATAGCTGAGCTATAGGCGAGTTCTTAGTTCTTGGCATAGGAACTATGCTTTCGCCGATTGTAATACTCAAACCTGCAAACATTGTGACTGTAACCTGAGGCACGTTCGACATATATCCACACTTTCATCTTTTTCTTAGTAAAATAATTCTATCAAAAAACAAAAGAAAACTTAGTGTGAGAAATGTAGAAAATTAACGCTGATAGTTGTGCAGAATTACCAATAAGTTAAAAAATAGTAAATAAATTAGTGAATTTTGCCTTTAAGTAGTTGAATTAATCACCAAAATCAGTTACTATGTAACCGTCGTAGAATTTTGCAGCTCCTTTCTGTGATTGACTTGTGATTAAAATAGTAGATAATTCGCTCAGAGAATAAGAAAGAAGTAAGAAAAAGTAGCTGACGAACGTTTTTTTGGGAGGAAACGGATTGTGAAAGTAACAAAACGACTTATCACGATGATAGTTCTTGCGTTGACGATATGCTTGTTCTGTTCAGCATATGTTGCGGCGTCGTCAGGCAATGAACAGGTTATTGACAAGATAACACAAGCCACAAAGATATCCGTTAAAAGCTCCGTTACTAATATTATTGACTCTGAAGGCAATTACGCGAACTGCTGGTTCGCGGATATAGAGGCCGAGGGGTCGGATTTGGTTATGTATAAATTAATGGACGGCGAGACTGTTCTTCAAACCGGCATCTGCAAGCTGACCGGTACGAACGGAACGGCCTTTTTCGGTTGTATGAAGTTTGAGATACAATCAGCCGCGGACAAAACATATAAAATAGTATTATCTAATATAGACGGAACCGTCTCGACCGAGGCTCGCACATTTCAGATATTGAACAGAGTTTCAAGCGAGCGTTCAGTTCCGTTTATGAACGGCGTGGTTTCTTCCAACGGCTTTACTTACGAAGCCGAAAAGACCTTCTTCGATACCGCCGAGGGTAAGGACTATGACCTGTCGGCTCAGTCGACGGAGGCAATAAACATTACTCTTGGCGAAAACAAGGCGCAATACTTTATCGATTATGTTCCCTATACCGACGAAGGAATTCTTACGGCTTCCGTAACCTACTCGGACATTGACGGAAATATTCTCGGCAAAGACGTATATCCCATAGAGGAAAGCGGAGTAACGACAATAAACGTTCCCGCCAGCGTTACATATAACGAAGCAGAGTATCAAAGGATAAGCGGTCAGGCGACTACTATTCTTGTAAACAGAACAAGTCCTAAGACGGATTTCACGGTTTACTATCTGCCTACCGATTCAAACGGATATTACAACGCCACCATTAAATTTATCCTTTCGGGAACCGATATAGAGCTAATGCCTAAGAAAACCGTAAGGGTCAGCGGCGCGGATGCGGTTTATATCGCCCCGAGCGTCATTACGCAAAAGGACAGCGTTACTGGAAATACGGTATGCTACAGAACTACACTTGAAGACGCGCGCGTTACGCTTGAAAGAGATTCTGCGGTAAGAGAATATACGATTGAATACAAAACGCTCGACGAAACCGGCTATTCGTGGTTTATCCGCAGAATAGACGCGTCCACAGGCGCAACTATCGGACAGGATATAGCGGTAAGGGTTAATCCCGGTGAAACAAAAGAGCAGGCGCTTGAGCCCTCCTTTAATTATAACGGCGTAAATTACTCGCTTGACTCCGCTATGGGAGACAAGCTTACCTACAGCTTTGGGGATTCACCCAGAGTATCTTTCGTGTACTATAATCCTGAAGGCTACAGTCGTGGAGATAACTACGAAATTACGGTTTACTGCTACAGCGTTACTGACAGCGCGTATATATACAATTACAAGGTTACTACAGATACAAGCTCGCTTACCAAGGTTGACGTTCCCGCGACGCTCGATGCTAACGGAAATACCTACGTTCTTTTAAACGGACAACAAAGCAGCTTCGACCATAACTATTATTCGCCCACAAGAACCTACACCGTGTTTTACAGAGACATAAACGACATTCAAAACGAGGTAACAAGGGTTACTACGGTGGATATTATATCCGACATATTTGAGGACGGCGGTTATATCTTCAACTACTACAGTCAGAATATAGTCGAGAATGAAGAAACGGGCGAAACAACGATAATTGATGATATCGAAACGCCGCTCGACGACGGAAGCGACAATCAAACGATAGACGGAAGCCACGGGGTATTAAGGGTTATAAGCGACAGAGCGATACCGTTGGCAGCCGCCGATAACAAAACGCCCGTCGGAACGATAATTATGGTAGTCGCGAGCGGGTTAGTGCTTATATTCATTGCGGTTGTTATTGTGACTTCGGTAAAAAGAGAGAACAAAAAACGCGCAAGGAGGGCTAAATAATGAATAAGCTAAAACACTTTGCGAATAAAGCGCTATCCATTGTTCTTTTAATCTGCTTATTTGTCACGTCCTCTGGCGTTAGCGCCTTTGCGGC